>NZ_JAUBOX010000010.1:0-85468 GCF_036700445.1 Microcoleus sp. T3_B1 | reverse complement strand
AATCCTTGTGGCACAGGCATCTTGCCTGTGAAATCCTTGTGGCACAGGCATCTTGCCTGTGAAATCCTTGTGGCACAGGCATCTTGCCTGTGAAATCCTTGTGGCACAGGCATCTTGCCTGTGACTGAAGCTTGGGCGGGCAAGATGCCCACCCCACAAGAAATTCAGCAGAGGCTAAACTTCATACATTTGCCAGAAAAAAGGATATTCCTCTGGAGTCAGTGAAAGACCAGCTTTGACAGGATTTTGCCTAATATATTCCCAAAAAACCTGAAATTCTCGTTCATCTCTGACAATGTGGTCATGTCTCTCATCCTGCCAGACAGTACCAATATGCTTCATCACCTTGGGAATTTGTTTAGAACTGTAGCTTTTCATACTGTGCAGAATGCTGCTGAGCGACCAGAATTTATTATCCGACTTTGCTAAAGGCTGCATTAGCATATGCACATGATCAGGCATTACAACTAAGCAAAAGATTTTATACCTTTGCCTATCAAAAAACTGGCAAGCATTGAGGACAACTTTCCTCGCATCCGGAGTTAATTCCAGCTTTTCCCAAGTATTAAAAGTGATGAAATAGACCGCTCCTTCTAACTCCCAATGAGGTAAATTTCTGTAAGTAACTTTTAATTGAGCATCTCTGAGTTTAAGCGGCAGACTAGAAGCCTGTCCCACAAAAAACTGATATAGGCCTGTGGAGTGGGCATCCTTCCCGCCCAAATCCTGATTGCTTGCCTGACTAAAATTTTCGCGAATCATATCACTAAGTACAACCGCAACTTAGTATAAAATAGCCTAAAAAAAGCCAAATTTCAAGACCCTTACCGAGGTTTTTTGTAAAGTCTTTAAGTATTGTGGGGTGGGCCGAAGAGCCCGCCCCAAATATGCAAGTTAAATGGTCACAACTCCTCTCATATTCAAAATCTTCTCAGCAGCACTTTCAGATACCGGCATCACCGATAACCGATTGCCTTTCCTCACCACCAAAATCTCATCAGCGCTAAACTTTTGTTTCAGTTCATCCAAAGATATTAACTTAGCAAACTCCTCAACAAACTCAACTCTCACAGTTTGCCAGCGAGGAGCATCAAACGGCGATTTAGGATCGTAATATTCGCTATTCATATCGAACTGACTCGGATCAGCAATCCCAGCTTCCACGACGCGCACTAACCCCACGATTCCCGGTATTTTAGTATTAGAATGGTAAAAAAATACTAAATCTCCCCGACTCATTTCTCGCATAAAATTGCGAGCTTGATAGTTGCGAACGCCATCCCAAATGGAAGTGCGATCGTGCTTCAAATTCGCAATACTATAAACATCTGGTTCCGACTTCATCAGCCAATAATTCATACAATCAATTCGCTTGGGTTAGCCAAATATTCTTGAATATTATCTAAACACTGCTGCATAGCTTTTTGCATAAAAACCTGAACTAGCAACAACCCAAGCGGATAGAATACCGGAGAAGTCAGCATAAAATAAAACTCCCAATCAATCCGAGTTCCCTTTGCTGTAGCAGTGAAATTCCAATCTCCGCCACCAGACTCAATGAGTAGAGAAATCGGAAACTTAAACCCTCTAACCAGTCGGTAGCTTTGTCTTTCTGGCTTTTTGAAAGTAATGATTTCTTCCTCAATCACCGAAGTGTCGGAATTTTCTATCCGCCGCACGCCGCCTTCACGCATCTCTCCACCATCTGCCATCTCAGCTTTAATAATTGCTGGAATTGGGCCATATCCGCGAAAGACTTTGGGCAGATTTGACAGGGACGTAACAAAATCAAAAACTACTTGAGGCGATGCAGCAATTTCTACTACTGCGTTGGTTTTAACTAACATTTATCTCTCCCATGATCTAATTTGATAATGAACTGTGAGTTAAAAAGGCGTAATTTTAATTATAAAATATCCTTCCGCTTCTGCAACCACAGAGTCAACATCAAATAAACCAAAATATGCACGCACAAAATACCCCAGTTTAAACCCAAATTTTCCCAGGTTGGATCGTAAACAGGAGTAGGCTCAAACGGCTGAGGAAGCGTACTCCCGTCCGGTAATGTAGTAGGTGCGGGAACCATCGCATTCACATTAACTAAAGAGCCGTAAGCACCCACAGACCAGCGGCTTAACATCAGCCAAGAAAACTTGCTTGCCGCACCTTCCATCTTAAACAAAACTCCAGAAAAAATAATTTGAGGCAGCAATAAGAGAGGCAAAGCGCTATTAGCTTGAGAGCTATTTTTAACAATCGCTGAAACCACTAAGCCGAGGCTTATGCAGCTCATCAAAGTTAGGAATGTGGTAATAGTTGCCCCCATCGCCCAGGAAATTAAACTCGGTTCGGGGGATTTAAAAACAATCAGAATAACTCCTACCATTAAGAGTGTTTGCAATACTGCCAAACCAGAAAGTATAAAATATTTTGAACCTAAATAAGCCAACAATCCTAAATTGACCAAACGTTCGCGCAAATAAATAGCAGATTCTTTAACAATTTCTTGCAGAGAAGTTGCCAGTCCTACCCAAATCGCCGCGCAGGTAAATACAAATAAAACTCTGAGCGCTAAAGGTGCTAAAGTTGCCTCCGGTGCGCCAATTAAGGGGTCTTTATCTCTGACGGCTAGCCGCAGCAAACTAATGCCGATCGGCGCTGTTAAAAGAGCTAAACTTAAGTTAATTAAGTCGCGGCAAACGAGTTGAAAATAGCGCTGGGCAAGCAAAACGAGTTGTTTTACAAAAGATTGAGATTTTGGTACAGAAGGTGCTGAAGGTATTTTTGCATTAGCCTTGCCTGTGCTGAAGTGGTTGACAATATAGCGCTGATAGTATGGAGATTTATTAAACTTTTCTGCCCAGCTTTGAACGTTGGTTTCTCCGGTTTCTAATTCGTTGTAAATGTCTGCAAAATCGCCCGTTTTGACATCGAAAAAATCGAGCGCTTCCCTAGGCTGGCCGAAGTAACAAAGGCGTCCGCCGCGACCCATAAAAACAATACGATCGCACATTGTGATATTTGCCGTCGCGTGAGTCACCAGAATCACCGTCCGGCCTTGATTTGTTAACTTTCGCAGCAGTTGCATCATCTTCTTATCCAAACCCGGATCGAGTCCTGAAGTCGGTTCGTCTAAAAAGAAAAGTTTCGGGTCTGCTAACAGTTCAACTCCAATACTGACCCGCTTCCGCTGTCCGCCGCTAAGCTGTTTTACCAAAGCCTTGCGACGGTGAGTCATTTCAATATCTTCTAAAGTTTTTGCGACTACCTGCTTGACATCTGTATCGGGAGGTAAGCGCAATTTAGCTGCATAACTCAAGACTTCTTCTACTGTCAAATCTGCGTGCACAATATCATCTTGAGGCACGTAACCGATTTGATTGCGGTAAATATTGAAGTTTTGGCGCAGGTTGTCACCGTTGAGAAACACAGCGCCGTTAGTAGTTTTTTCGATGCCTAAAAGCGTCCGCATCAAAGTAGATTTGCCAGCACCGCTACCGCCGACTAAAGCCACAAACTGCCCCGGTTCGATCGCCAAAGTGATGTTATCCAAACGCTTCGGAATCACCAGACTGTCAGCATCCAAACGAATTTGATGGCCGGAGTCTTGCATCTGCAACTCACCGCTGCGGTAAGTTAGAGTAAACGGGCCGATCCGAATTGCATCTCCCTCGGACAACTGTACAGAATTTGTCACTCGCTGACCGTTAACAAAAACCCCGTTAACGCTGTGGTCTCGCAAAATATAATTGCCGCGACTGTCTTGGTCAATTGTCGCGTGGCGTCTAGAAACAAGCGGCGCATCTAATTGCAGCGAAGCGTTTGGATCGCGACCCAACAAAACCGACCGATTCTTAAGAGGAATTGACTGCTTGCTAGGGACAGCAACCTGATTCGCCATCGGATTAAAATAAGTCAGCAAAACTTGATTTTGAGGATCGAGACCGATTTTAATTTCTGTGCCGTTTTTCAGACAATAACCGTCATTGGGAGTGATGCGAGTGCGATCGACAAATAAGCCATTAGTGCTAGGCCGCTGCCCGTCACCGTCGTAAATCCAGTAATTATCCCCCATTTGGCGCAAAACAGCGTGAACGCCCGAAACTGCCCGCCAGGGTTCGGGAATGACTAAATCAGCACGAGTGCGATCGCGCCCCAATACGTGCTGCTGCTGTTTTAACTCTAACTGTAAAACCTCGCCTTGATTGCTTAATACTATATATGGTCGATCGCTTAAAGCAGTCAGTTGTCCTATATTGCCTGTCATACTTCAATCGCGGTTTTTGCACTCACTTTCGCCAGCATATCAAAAGTAGGACAACAATACACTTATATTAAGCAAGTCTACTTAGCAACAACGGACAAACTACGAAGCCGATTAATTGCCGCCGCCAATTCAAACCGTCGAAACATGGCAAAATCCCCTTCAGGAAAAGGCGATAAAATATCCATCCCCTGCGCTTCAATATCTGCCATCACCAAATCTATGATTTCCGACAAAGTGCGTTTCCCGTCCATGTATTGCTGCTTAGCATAAACCATTGCCGCAGCGATCGCCCTTAACTGTCCGCTGTCCACAATTTGCTCAACAGCACCCAAATCAATCTCCTCAGTTCCGAAAGCCAATTCATCAACATCCCGCACCTTCACCCGCACATCTCGCCGTCCCCGACTCGGATCTAAACTAGCAGGAATCGGCACTCTTTGAGTCATCTTACCAAAATTTTCTCCCCCTTCAGCAGCGCGGCTAGTAGAGTAATTTTTAGCAATTTTTTTAGCTTTTTCCGTCACATTATCTGCTTGAAAATTTTCCATTGCAATCACAGTATCCGCCACATCAAAATAATCGCCGCTGCCCCCCATGACTAAAATAGTCGATACGCCATAATCTGCATACAACTGTTTAACTTTATCAATAAACGGCGTAATCGGTTCCTTATCCTTAGCGATGAGTTCCTGCATTCTGCGATCGCGAATCATAAAATTCGTCGCCGCCGTATCCTCATCAACTAATAAAACAGGCACTAAATCCCCTTCTGAAGAAGCGACTAATTCCAAAGCCTCAATAATATTAGCAGCTTGCGACGTGCTACCGCTCGCATTTTCAGTATAAAATTGTGCAGTATCTCTACCTTGCGGCAAGTGGTTAATAAAAGGCGAAATATCAACTCCCGCCACACTTCTGCCATCTTCCGCTCTAATTTTCACCGCCGCCGGATTAGTCACCACAAATTCCCGACCATCTCCCGGAATTCGGTTGTAAACTCCCAACTCGATCGCCCTGAGTAAAGTTGATTTACCGTGATAGCCGCCCCCAACAATCAAAGTAATGCCAGCGGGAATACCCATACCGGAAATCAAACCGCGATTCGGACAATTAAACTCAACTTTTAACGACGGCGGCGACTGAAAAGCCACAGCATTATTTAACAAAAGACTGTTGTCAACACCGCTGCGGCGGGGCAAAATAGAACCGTCAGCAACAAACGCCACTAATCCTTTTTCAGCTAACTGCTGCCGCAGCCAGTCAGCATCTTCTACAGTGTCAACGTGACGGCGACATTCAGCAGCATTTAAATTAGCATACTTTAGAGAATTGCTGACAATTTGCGGAATATCTTCGCACAGCATTTCAGCAGCTTGTCGCCCTAAAATACTGCGTCCGCCCGCTGGAAGTCCGACGGCAAATCGCAGTTCAACTCCTCCTAAATCTCCGATATCTGATCGAGCTGAGGAAATGATAAATGCGGAAGTTCGCTCTAAAACTTCTTGTCCGAAGCCAGTCACTGCAATCATACCGCTTTTCCCAGTGCCGCGTTTGCTGCTGATGCTGTGTGCTGCTCGGTCAAACTGGCGAGTTAGGTAATCTCGCAAGGCTATTTCTCGACTGCGAGAATTGAAAACTTCGCGGGGAATTCGAGCAATGTTTGGCGGAACTATGACTCTAAATTTACTGGGAGAAGCAAACGGATCTCCCTGCACGTAATCAATAATTAATGTGAATTCAGAAAAGTCGTAGTTACCTTGAATTTCTTTGTAGGCTTTGTAGCCTCGATTGTGGAGTTGCAGTAAATGCCGTTGCAGGCTTTCTTTGTTAGTCATTAGTCATTAGTTATTAGTTGGCAGTTGGCAGTTGGCAGTATCAACAACTGTCATCATGCCCAATGCCCGATGCCCGATGTCCCATCCCCAATTCCCAATTCCCCATGCTCAATTCCCAATTACTAATTACCTAATTCCAATAATTTAGCCACGGCATTGACAACAATTTGAGCAGAACCGGCGAAAAAAGGTCGATCGATAGTTGCTAATGTATCGCTAGATTGGTGATAGTGGGGCGATCGCAAATTTGCAGTATCCGTCACCAACACAGCACCAATTCCTTTATACCAGAAAGGCGCGTGGTCGCTCCGCAAAACATCGGGAGTCAGCAACCCTTTCAGGGGAACCGGCAGCGCCACCACCGGCGGCAAATCGGCTTTTCCAGACTCCGCAAAACTTTTCAATAGCAGCGGATGTTCCGCATCCCCAATCACAGCGATAAACTCGCCTTTGTCGGGAGAATTTACCCCCGATGCTTCTAGAAAAGGTTGCGCTGTCAATCCTTCGGGATATTGCTGGCATCCGGGCGTGCGGCAGGCATAACCTAGCATATCCAGGACGATCGCTCCTTGCAAATTTTTTAACCGCGCGTCGCTACCGGTGAATGCTAAACTGCCTAAAAGTCCAATTTCTTCCCTGTCGAAAAATGCTACTTGCAATGTCCGAGGTGTGGGGCGAGAACCCAGCAATCTTGCTACTTCTAAAACTACTGCAACTCCCGTCGCATTGTCGTCAGCGCCTGGGGAGTTTGGTACAGTATCGTAGTGTGCTGCCACTAAAATTGCACCGGCGTTTGAGTCAGTACCTTTTCTCTCAGCGAAGACGTTAATTCCGCGATCGAACTGCTGCAACTCTGCGGAAAATCCTAATGTTTGCAGTTGTTGGGAAATATAGTCTCTAGTAAAAGAGCGAGCTCGTTCTCCATCGCGTTCTCCTGCTAAAGTCTCGACGTGTTTCCACAACCGAGACTGGTCAATTTGGGGCAGATAAACTGCATTTTTTTCAGCAGGAAGCGGTAAGGGAGACGGGTTTTGGGAAGTGTGGATATTGCGATCGATTCCAACTTCTGGTACAGCCGACAACCGCTGCCACGAGTGAGAACCCCAACCCGCCGCCGTCACCGCAACCACAATAAATAGCGCTATCCAAATCAATTGTTTCATTAGTAAGTCTATTGGAAATTTTAGACAGGGCTTACGCACTCCTCACTCCCATCTACCGGGTTTTTTAGCGGAAGCGATGGCTGCCACAAAGTCTTTTCGTAAAACCCGGTTCATGCGTCCATAACTGTTATATTTTAGATTTTAGATTAACACCAGAGTTAAAAATAAACCTGTTTCAAAAAATGAAACTCAAAAATCTTAAAATTAGCTGCGCCAGAGGCAGTTTTGTACTTTTTATCTGAAAAAGCAGGTAAAAGCCTTGGGATGTTGCCGTCGAATCTGTCTTGCTTATTGGAGCATTCGACGGCGACATTCTAATCACTAATTTACATTCAAAATTAACAAAATAAAACTACTTTTTGTCCCACTCAATCTCCTTATTTTCCAATATCAACCCGCGGCTGCTGGGAACAGCGTAAGGAATAGTTGTGGCTGAAAATTTTACTATTTCAGTTGGTTGTTGAAACCACTCGGAATAACTGGGATTGAGTTGGTCGTACAGTGCTTTTAAAGCTTGGATTTCGGCCTCTAGCTGCGCTGCTGCTTGATTGATTCTGCGAGCTTGTGTTTGCAAGCGCTTTTCCCCGGTTTGAACTTTGTTTTCTAGTTCTTGCCAGTGCTGTCCTGCCGCCAATTTATCTATTTCAGCTTGTTTGTAGGACAGTAAAGCCTGTTTTTGTTGCAGTTGCTTTTCAGTAATTTTAGTCTCTCGGTCAATTTCCTGGATTTGCTGCAACCACTGCTCCCCAAAAGCAGCAGTTTGCTGGTGGAACTCAGCAATGGCTTCAGGAGTATTATTTTTGGGAAAACTGACTGCCACTCGGCACTCAGAGCGCTGTACGCCAAGTTTTTCCCGCGACTCTTGCAGGGCGGCAACTTCTGCTTCTAGCGCGCGGACTTCTTTTTGGAGTTCTGGGATGGTCTGACTCATGGGTTCAATTAGTGGACCTCTGCATCGATTTTAAGCTAATTGTTTATTTTTCTAACAAATCCCGATCGCCTCCTTGCGGGAATTATCTAATTTTAGCGCGCTCCCACCCGGTGTCTAGGCAGAATGGCGGATAATTTGTGGCACCGTGGCTGATGACACATTTTAAATTAAATTAAGATTAAAATTATAATTAGTTATAAAGCTCAATTATTAGCTTGGTAAAATTTAATTTACAAATCCACATAAATTAAGGGTGGCTGGGTTTTCCTATGGCCGAGAAAGTTCTGCTAAAGTTTTTTAGATTTATGGTTCCTCAAAAAAATATTTGGGAGTAGGAAATAGAGCAAATGAAAATAATTTTTCAATTAATGTTGGGATATTTCGCGGTTGCTATTTTTGGTGTGGAATGTGGCATTAATCCAAAAATATTACCGACAAGCCTAGGAGATGGGAACGGCAATCGCCCTGTAGAAGGGATTTTGATTGGCTATCAGAAACATAGCTATTTGCGATCGGCATCTCGCCCCCTTACTTCTGCAAGCGCCACATTATTTTTGGATAAATTATCCCAAATTGCACCAGTAAAAATACCTACTTACAATTATATACAATCTCAGGAAACTCCTAGAAAAGAACCTACTATTAGGTTAACAATAATCGGTTATTCTCTGGTTTGTATTTGTTTAGTAATCTCATTATCGATCAGGGGGAAGACAGTAAATAGCTTATCCAAGACGATGGGGTTAATCAAGCCGAAGTCTGAAACAGAGAATGACAAGCTACCAAAAAGAGAAAAAGTGTTGTATCCAAAAAAAGAACAGGATATCTGGCATACTATTGCCCAAATGACCCAAGATTTGCAGCAAACTGCCGAATATGCTCTCGATATTTGCGAGGAAATGAACGTCTCGATAATTGCGACCACTCCGGGCGGTCATATCCTGTCGTTAAACCAAGCTACCAGTCAACTTTTGGGATACTCTAAAAAAGAGTTGTTAGGCAAACCAATAGCCGGACTTTTTAAGAAAAGTGAATCACCTGCACAGGAGTTAGAGTTAGCAAGTTTAACAGCCGAAGGTTCTGTCCACAACGTGGAAAAAGTCTACCTTTCCAAACATGGAAAAAAAATAATTGTACTGCTTTCTATTTCAATTATTCGCGACGCTCAAGGCAAAGTCAGCGGCAAGTTATATATAGCACAAGATATTACCGAGAGCAAGCGGGCTGACAGAAATTTGCGGCGCAGTGAAAAAAAGTTTCGGCAACTGGTAGAAACTGTTAATGCTGCAGCATTTATCTATCACCGCAGACAGTTGCGCTATGTCAATGCTCAGACAGAAGCTCTGACAGGATATACTCGTGAAGAATTGCTAGCGTTGGATTTATACGATTTAATTCATCCAGATTTTCGAGAAATAGTTAAAAAATGGGGTAAATCCAGCCATGCGCGCTCAACGGCAGGCTCAAAATATGAATTAATAATACTCACGAAAACTGGAAAAATGCGCTGGATTGAAGCAACGGTAGATATTATAAAATTTGAAAAAAAAGCCTCAATATTAATCACAGCGTTTGACATCAGCGATCGCAAATTAGCAGAGTTAGAACTAGAAACATCTCTTTCGTTGCTTCAAGCAACCATTGAATCTACTGCTGACGGTATTCTGGCGGTTGACAGTGGAGGAAAAGTTGTCAGCTTTAACCGTAAATTTGCCGAAATGTGGCAGTTGCCGGATTTGCTGGTTGATTCGAGAGATAACAACCAAATTTTGGGGTTTGGAATCAACCAGTTAAAATACCCGGAAATATTTCTCAATCGTGCTAAAGAATTGTCCGATCGCCCTGCCGCAGAAAGTTACGATCTCATCGAGTTGACAGATGGCAGAATCTTCGAGCGCTACTCGTTGCCCCAGCGCACGGGAGGCAAAATTACTGGTCGAGTATTCAGCTTTCGGGATGTAACGGAACGGGTGCAATCCGAAGAAAAACTACGCAAAAGCGAAGAACGCTTTCACCTGCTGACGCGGGCGACAAATGATGCCGTATGGGATTTTGATTTGTTAAAAAATGAGTATTGGTTGAGCGCAGAGTTTGAAAAAGTTTTTGGATACAAACTCAACGAAACTCAGACGATAGAATTAGAATCTTGGTGGCTAAATATTCATCCCGAAGAACGGGAAAGAGTGATGTCAAGCTTCTACGAAACAATGAGCTCAGACGCTCAATGTTGGTCGGAGGAATACAGCTTTCACCGCGCAGACGGGGGATATGTTTTTGTGCTCGATCGCGGCTATATCATCCGCAATGAAACTGGCAAAGCAGTAAGGGCGATCGGCACGATCATGGATATCACTCAGCGCAAGCAAGCTGAAGAAATTATTCGGTATCAAGCTGTTTATGACCAACTCACCGGTTTACCGAACCGGATACTTTTTAACGAGAGGCTGCTGGCGTCCTTAAAACAAGCTAAAAAAACCCAAAAGATGCTAGCTGTGATGTTTTTAGACTTGGACAGGTTCAAAAAGATTAATGATACACTAGGTCACGCTGCGGGCGATCGCCTGTTAGAAGGTTTTGCCGGACGCATCAGCGACACTTTGCGATCGACTGACACGGTTGCCCGCTGGGGAGGCGACGAATTTACCATACTGCTTCCCGACATCAATTGCTTAGAAGATGCAGTTAAAACAGCTCAAAGAATACTCAACAATTTAAAGCCACCATTTAAACTAGAAGGACAACCGTTTCATGTTAGCAGCAGCATCGGCATTGCCCTTTATCCCGATGATGGTGAAGATGCCGAAACTTTAGTCAAAAATGCCGATGCTGCCTTGTACTACGCTAAAGAAATGGGAAGAAATAACTATCAGTTATATACTTCCACAATTAATCCCCACGGCAGCCATTTACTAACTATAGAGCACAGACTGCACGAGGCTTTAGAACAGGGAGAATTTGAGGTTTTCTACCAGCCAAAAGTCAATATTACTACTTGGGAAATTCAGGGTATGGAAGCCCTGCTACGCTGGCAACATCCACAATTAGGTTTAGTTACTCCCGCGACATTTATTCCGATCGCCGAAGAGAACGGACTCATTGTACCTATTGGGGAATGGGTGCTGCAAACAGCCTGCACTCAAAATAAAGCTTGGCAGGATACTTTGCAGCCTGATTTGCGGGTAGCAGTCAACGTTTCGGCTCGGCAGTTCCAGCAATTTAATTTATTAGAAATGGTAGCGAAATGCTTGGAAAAAAGCGGTTTAGCACCCAAGTATTTAGAGTTAGAAATTACCGAGACTACAGCCATGCAAGATGTGGATTATACCACAAAAGTTCTCAGGGAGTTGCAGAATATGGGCGTGCAAATTGCGCTGGACGATTTCGGCACGGGTTATTGTTCTCTAAATTATCTCAAAAAGTTTCCCTTGAATATCTTAAAAATAGACAGGTCGTTTGTCAGCGGATTGACGACTGATCCGTGCGAACTGGCGATCGCCAAGGCTGTAGCGACCTTGGGGCGAGATTTGAACTTGAGCGTGGTAGCCGAAGGAGTAGAAACTAAAGAGCAGTTGGAGTGTTTGCGATCGCTCCACTGTCAAGAAATTCAGGGTCACTATTTCAGCCCTGCACTATCAGCCAATGATGCTAGGAAGCTATTGGTAAATTCTCAGTTGCAAAAAGTAAAAATTGCTTAATTAGTCATTAGTCATTAGTCATTAGTTATTAGTCATTAGTCATTAGTTATTAGTCATCAGTCAATTGTAGGGTGGGTGAGGCGCGGTTCAAGATTTATCTATTGGTGACAATAGTTAATCGGCGCGCCTCACCCACCAACAGGGATCAGGTGCTTCGTGCGCCCCCGAAAGTTATAGTTCTTGACCGCGAATCTTAGTCTCCCGACTTATTTTCCTGCGCTGCACCCCCAACATCATCACTGCTAGAGCGCTTCGGCGGGCCTAAGTTGTCGGGCAATTCGTTAAGATTCTTGCCCAAAGCGTGACACAGCGCTTTAACTTGAGGAATTGTCAGCTCAGGCACATCAAGCCCTCGCTCCCAATTGCTAATAGCCTGTCGAGTTAAAGTTTTTGCTCCTGTTTTATCGGGGATTTGCTTTGCTAAAGCAGCTTGGGGTAAACCAGCAGCTTCCCGCAAAATGTGCAGTGCTGGTATGTCTTTCGGGTCTTGAGCTTGTTTCTTTCTAGGCATCCGACTGGTTTTCCGGCGCGAGGCCATCCTCAACATCATCACTGCTAAAACGCTTCGGCGGGCCCAAGTCGTCGGGCAACTGATCGATTGAAATGCCTAGCGCTCTGCACAGTGCCTTTATCTGAGGAACTGTTAGCTCTGGCTCATCTTTGCCCGTTTCCCAGTTACTGATAGCTTTTTGGCTTAAAGTCTTTTTTCTGGTTTTGTCGGGGATTTGCCTTGCTAGCGCAGATTGAGTTAGCCCAGCAGCCTCCCTCAGTATTTGCAGTGCTGGCATCTTTTCTGGATCTTGAGTTTGCTTCTTTCTAGACATACGATCGCACAAGTTAGAAGCATACTTCTTGACAGCCGAGCCATTAAGAAGTATGCTTCTAAATAGGCACAACAAAAGGCGGCAGGGCGGGCCTGACATTGGGTGTTTAGCTTGCTAAAACCGCCTTAACAATAGTGTCTCCCATTAGTGCAAGTGTTTTGACATGAAACACCTGCACACCCCTTAACCTGCTGGGGTTTGGACTTGCAGAACCAAGCCCCTTTCTCTCACAAGCCTTAAATCAGGAGTGAAAATCCAATGAAATCAGCGGCACAAAATCAGGTACTGCATCAGCTCAAGCTCATGGAAACCAACTTGCGCGAAATTCAGTGCAAGCTAGTTAAAACCTCCGTTTTAAACTTGTGGCAAATAGTTTTGCCCGATGGAAAGAGAATTTTGCTGGAACACGCGGGCGGCGGACACTGGATTTTTCGGTCTAACGGTATTGAGAAATCTCATCCAGAAGTGCGAAAAGCTGTTTTGCGGGCGATCGGCATTTGCTCGGCCCACCGCAGTTAAGGTAACAGCCGATCGCCCCCCGCAGCTTAAAACTTAAAATAGTGTGCAGAATAACGGACTTGTACCTAAAGACAGAGGAAAATATCGCTACCCCAACATAAATGCTTTGTCTATGCAGCCAATTCGCACATTTAACGTTTCCCCCTCGCTACCGACAATTCTCGAACCCCTACGCAAGCTTGCCTACAACTTGCACTGGGACTGGAACGTCGATACCAAAGACCTCTTCCGCCGCCTCGATCGAGACCTCTGGGACTCCAGCAACCAAAACCCGGTGCTGATGCTCGGAACCATATCTCAAGAGCGACTGCAAGAAATGGCAGAAGACGAAGGCTTCATTGCCCAAATGAACCGAGCAGCCCAGCAGTTAGACGATTATCTCAAAAACCGCGCCTGGTATCGCAAACAGCGCGGCACCGAGCAACAAGAATGCTACGCTTACTTTTCGATGGAATTCGGCTTAGTTAAAGCCCTACCCATCTATTCAGGCGGTTTGGGCGTGCTCGCAGGCGACCACCTCAAATCAGCTAGTGATTTGGGCTTGCCCTTAGTCGGTGTCGGCCTACTCTACCAAGAAGGTTATTTTTCGCAGTATCTCAACGCCGACGGCTGGCAGCAAGAACGCTATCCGCTCAACGATTTCTACAATATGCCGCTGCACCCAGAACGCAATCCCGACGGTTCGGAATTGCGGATTGAGGTGGACTATCCCGGCCGCAAGGTGTATGCCCGGATTTGGCGAGTACAAGTGGGAACGGTTCCTTTGTACCTGATGGATACAAATATTGAACCTAACAGCCGCTATGACCAAGATATTACCGACCAACTGTATGGCGGTGATAAAACTCTGCGGATGCACCAAGAAATCATGCTGGGCATCGGCGGCGTGAAAATGCTCAAAGCATTGGGGCTGACAGTTACGGCTTATCACATGAATGAAGGCCACGCAGCTTTCATGGCTTTGGAACGCATTCGGATGCTGATGGAGGAATATCACCTGAGTTTCGTAGAAGCGGAACAGGTGGTGGTTTCGAGCAGTATGTTTACGACTCACACGCCGGTGCCTGCTGGGTTTGACTTGTTCGAGCCGGATATGGTGATGCACTATCTAGGTCAGTATCCCAAGATGTTTGGCTTGTCGCAAGATCAGTTTTTAGGATTGGGCAGGGAGAATACTGGCGATTTGTCCGCACCTCTGAATATGGCAATTTTGGCAATTAAAATGTCGAGTTTTGTCAACGGGGTGGCGGCTTTGCACGGCGTGGTGTCGCGCCCGATGTTTCAGGGTTTGTGGCCGGGTTTGCCACAGGAAGAAGTACCGATTACTTCGATTACCAACGGGGTGCACGCTCGCAGTTGTGTGGCGAAGTCTACTCAGGAGTTGTACGATCGATACCTCGGCCCGGATTGGGAAATGACTCGCAAGGACGATCGACTCTGGGATCGGATGTCGTCGATTCCTGATGAGGAACTGTGGCGGAATCACGAACGCTGTCGATCGGAGTTGGTGGTGTTCGCGCGGGAGTGGCTGCAAAAGACTTTGCGCGAGCGCGGTGCGGCCCAAACGGAAATCGAACACGCGCGGGAGGCTCTCGATCCGAAGGTGCTGACGATCGGGTTTGCCCGCCGCTTTGCTACTTACAAGCGGGCGACGCTGTTTTTGCGCGATGTCGATCGAATTATGCGGATCATGCGGGACAAAAACCGCCCGGTGCAGTTTGTGATTGCTGGGAAGGCTCACCCGATGGATATTCCAGGTAAGGAATTGATTCGGGATATCGTTCACTTCATCCGCGAACACGACACGATGAGTTCGATGGTGTTTTTACCGAACTACGACATTAACGTCGCTCGGATGATGGTATCGGGCTGCGATGTGTGGTTGAATACGCCGCGCCGCCCCCGTGAGGCTTCCGGGACTTCGGGGATGAAAGCTTCGATGAACGGTTTACCGAATCTGAGCATTCTTGACGGATGGTGGGATGAGGCTGATTATGTTCGCACCGGTTGGCCGATCGGACATGGCGAGTTTTACGAAGATACTAAGTATCAGGATGAGGTAGAGGCTAATGCTTTGTACGACTTGATGGAGAAGGAAGTTGTACCGCTGTTTTATAACCGGGATGCTGATGGCATTCCCCGCGGTTGGACGGAGAAAATGAAGGATTCAATTCGCTTGAACTGTCCTTTCTTCAATACTGCTCGGATGGTGAAGGATTACGCGCGGCGGGCATATTTCCCCGTGAGCGATCGCTACCACACCATGACTTCGGATAATTGCGCTCCCGCCAAGGAGTTGTCTCACTGGAAGAAGCACGTTCTCGCGAAGTGGCACGATATTAAGATTGAGGCTGTTGATATTTCCCAGGATAAGGAAGTTAAGGTCAATCAGTCGATCGCTGTTAAATCTCGGATTAATCTGATGGGATTGACCCCTGCGGACGTGCAAGTCGAACTTTATCAAGGTTCGGTTGATGCTAACGGAAATATCATCGGCGGCGTACCCGTAGTGATGGAGTATTTGGGAGAAGATTCTCACAATGCTAGCCTTTATACGGCTGACATTACTTATACTTCTAGCGGTTTGCAAGGCTTGTCGTTGCGCGTTTTGCCGAAGCACGATAATCTCAGCAGTCCTTATGAAGCTGGCGTGATTCTCTGGGCACATTAGTCAGTAGTCAGTAGTCAGTAGTCAGTAGTCAGGAGAATAAAGGAATATTTTCCTAATTCTCCCTCTCTCCGACTCTCCCACTCTCCTTATCGAACTTGGGGAATGACTATTTAGCCGATTGTGCGATCGCCCAATACCACATTCCGCCTATTCCCCAGTACCAGCAGTGATATCATGTCCGATCGAGTTACCGCGATTAAAAGCGATTAAAAGGGCGGGTTTTTGAGATTGTCAATTATTGGCAAATATTTTTCGTGAACCCGCCCCTACCGTATTAGGGGTAATCGACCGGACATAATATGAGCGCGTATATAAGCGTATAGCAAGGCATCTCGCTGTTCTTTTAAGGCTTTGAGGGTGGCAACACGGGTGGGGCTTTCGGGGAGGTTTGAACCACCGATGAACGCTGATTCTTATGCGGAATATTTGCGAAATTCAGACTGGGTTCGAGGATTGATAAATATCTACAATATACTGGCAGAATTTCATCAATTAGAGTTGACATTCTGCCAGTTTTCCTTATTTTTGGTGTTGCTGAATACAGGTATAAATTCAAGATTTCGGAATTTTTATAAGCCCAGTATGGTGAGTTTTGTAACATCAAGTGAAAAGTTGATTAATACCGTGAATCAGCAAGGCCCAGAATCTATATCCATCCATAGGAAAGCCGCCGAACAAAATAGTGGTTGCACAATAGTCACACTTTTTCATACTGCGATTTCATAAAATTGAAGGGAACCTTGAGACACCTCTATAGCGCTTCTCAAAAAAGTGAGGTATGCGCTATGCCCTATGCGCTATGCCCTATGCCTTATGCCCTATGCCCATGAGTACCTCATCTTTCTGAGAAAGGCTATAGTTTAGCTTATTTACCAACACCCGCTGGCTGCTGACGGTTTCGCACTTCCAGAAAAATCAACAAAGCATTAACATCAGCGGGATTTACCCCACCAATTCTGGCCGCTTGGCCAATCGTCAGCGGTTTCACCTTAGCCAACTTTTCCCGCGATTCTTTCGAGAGAGTTGTAATTGCCATGTAATCCAAATCTGCAGGCAATTGTCGGCGTTCATGTCTGACAATTTCATCAATTTGATTTTGCTGTTTTTGCAGATAGCCCGAATATTTGATATCAATTTCCGCACCATCTTTCTCAGCCAACTTCAGACTAGAATTGCCTAAATTGTACCGTTCCAAATCGACATAATGAAAACCCGGACGACGCAACAAATCAGCCAGAGTAATCGAACCTTTAATCGCTTGTTGAGTATCAGCCAAAATTGCCTTGCCAATCTCCTCGTGTTCTTTCACCCGCGTCGAGTACAAGCGTTCCTTCTCTGCCACAATATTAGCTTTTTTCCGCTCAAATAACTCCCAGCGGCGATCGTCAATCAAACCAATTTCCCGTCCCAGCGGCGTCAAGCGTTGGTCAGCATTGTCCGATCGCAATAATAGCCGATATTCCGATCGCGAAGTCAACATTCGGTAAGGTTCCCGCAAATCCTTCGTACACAAATCATCTATCAGAGTCCCGATATAACTTTGCTCGCGAGGAAACACAATCATCTCCTGATTTTTCGCAAACCTGGCCGCATTAATCCCCGCCACGAGCCCCTGTGCAGCAGCCTCCTCATATCCAGTTGTACCGTTCACTTGACCCGCGCAAAACAGCCCTTCGATCTTCTTAGTCATCAGCGTTGGAAAGCACTGAGTTGCCGGCAAATAATCATACTCCACCGCATAAGCAGGGCGCATCATCTCGCACTTTTCCAAACCCGGAAGAGTCCGCAGCATTTGCAACTGCAAATTTTCCGGTAAACCAGTAGAAAATCCTTGGATATAAAGTTCAGGAATATCTCTACCTTCCGGTTCAATAAAAATCTGGTGACTTTCCTTATCCGCAAACCGCACAATCTTATCTTCAATACTCGGACAATAGCGCGGCCCCTTCGCATCAACCCAGCCGCCGTAGACTGGAGAAAGGTGCAAATTGTCTCTAATTAACTGGTGAGTTTCCGGCGTAGTTCGAGTTAAATAACAAGGCATCTGTTCCCGTTCGATCCAAACTTCTGGATCGAAACTAAACCAGCGAACCTCTGCATCTCCCGGCTGCGGTTCCAGGTTAGTGTAATCGAGAGTACGTTTGTCAACTCTTGCCGGAGTTCCTGTCTTCAATCTGCCTGTTTCAAAGCCCAAACGATTGAGAGTTTCCGTCAAGCCAACGGCGGCAAACTCTCCCGCACGTCCGGCGGGCATCGACTTATTGCCCACCCAAATCGTGCCACCTAAAAAAGTACCTGTAGTCAGAATTACTGCTTTGCATTCAAAAGCGACGCCGAAGTATGTTTCAACTCCGATTACTTCTTCGTTTTTGCCCAAAACTAAGTCTGTTACCATCGCTTCGCGGATGGTCAAATTCTCTTGATTTTCGACAATATTATTCATTACAGCGGCGTATTCCCGCTTGTCTGTCTGTGCTCGCAGGGCCCACACTGCGGGGCCTCGTGAAGAGTTGAGGATGCGCTTTTGTAGATAAGTGCGATCGGCCATTTTGCCAATTTCCCCGCCTAACGCATCAACTTCGTTAGTAAGTTGGGTTTTAGCCGGGCCGCCGACAGCGGGATTGCAAGGTTGCCACGCAATTTTGTCGAGGTTGAGGGTGAGGAGAAGGGTGCGACAGCCGAGGCGAGAAGTGGCGAGGGCGGCTTCGCAGCCGGAGTGTCCGCCACCAACTACGATGATGTCGAAACTGTCTTGGAATTCTACGGGTGTTTGTGCGGTCATTCGATTTTAGATTTTAGATTTTAGATTTTAGATTGAAGGATTAATTCCCTCTTGAGTCGGGGAAGTAATTAATCCGGGAGCTTGTTTATTGGATACCATTATATAGTATAATTCAAAATCACTCGTCAAATACAGACATAAGCAGCAGTTACGCCTGCCGTTTAAAGGAAATAACGAAAATGAAAATGGAAAATCAACTATTTTACGGTGACAATCTTGATGTCTTACGCAGACACATCAAGGATGACTCAATCGATTTGTGCTATATTGACCCGCCTTTTAACTCAAAACGCAACTACAACCAAATCTATAATAACATTGGCAAGGAAGACCAAGCCCAAGCACAAGCTTTTATTGACACTTGGACTTGGGACGATTATGCAAATCAGGGTTTAGCTGAAATCTTGGAAAATTACCAAGGAAAATTTACATCACAAAGTATTGATTTAATCGCTGGTTTAACCAAGGTCTTAAGCAAAGGCAGTTTATTGGCATATTTAATCCATATTACCTTACGAGTAGTCGAAATTCATAGAGTCTTAAAACCTACTGGTAGCTTTTATCTGCATTGCGATCCTACAGCAAGCCATTATTTAAAATTAATTTTAGATACCATTTTTTGTTCCCAGGGTGGTGATTTCAGGAACGAGATAATTTGGTGTTATCGAGGCGGCGGTTCTCCTAAAAAAGACTTTGGGAGAAGGCATGATGTCATATTAAGATATTCAAAAACTAATGAATATGAGTTCAATAAAAATGCAATTAGAATACCATATCAAGCTGAAGGAATTGGTAGAAAAGATGATGCAATGTGGGGCAAGCATAAAGGAACTAATAAAGTATATAAGCCTCATCCTTTGGGCAAAATCCCTGAAGATTGGTGGCTGATGAATATCTTAAATGCTAACGATCCAGAACGTCTTGGCTATCCTACACAAAAACCAGAAGAATTATTAGAACGAATTATCAAAGTCAGTAGCAATGAAGGCGATGTAGTTTTAGATGCTTACTGCGGTTGTGGTACTACTGTCGCTGTATCTCAACGCCTCAACCGTCAATGGATAGGAATTGACATTACTTATCAAAGTATTAGTTTAATTCTCAAACGCCTTGAGGATTCTTTTGGGAAAGGTGTACTTGAGCAACTTAAGTTAAATGGCATTCCTAAAGATCTGGAAGCAGCAGTTGCCCTGGCCAACAAAAAAGACGATCGCACTCGCAAAGAATTTGAAAAATGGGCCGTGCTTACCTATACTAATAATAGGGCAATTATTAACGCCAAGAAAGGTGCCGACAAGGGAATAGATGGCATTGCTTACTTTAAAGGTGACAAAGATGAACCAGAAAAGATTATCGTGCAAGTCAAGTCAGGGAAGGTTCAATCAGGAGACATTCGCGATTTGCAAGGGACAATTACGCTGGAACAAGCAGCCCTGGGTATTTTTATCAGTTTAAAAGAGCCAACTAAGGACATGATTAAAACTGCTAAGTCAGCAGGAATATATCAAAGCCGATATATGAGTCAAAGTTCCGACAAAATACAAATTGTTACTATTAAGGAGATTTTAGAACAGAAAAAACGGCTAGATGTTCGCTTGAGTTTGGAAGTTGTGAAATCAGCCGAAAAACAAATGGAAGTTAAAGGGAAGCAGTTAGAACTAGATATTTAGAAAAGAGTGATCGAGGTAAATAAGTGCGATCGCCTCCCCCAAGCTTCCCAAGAAAAATGCCATAATTGAGGTATATTAACCGAGATTAAGATGATGCGATCGACTGCAAACGACCAAAGAGGCAAAATTACCGCAACCCTAACCGTTACGAACCGCTTAAAATCGATGTACGGCAAGTCCCTATCCCCTAACCTGCCACCAACCCTACTAACACCATGACACAGATCGCCCTTTCCGACCTTCCCGAAACCATCCAAGCCCTACTCACCCAAGCCATACAAACAGGCGAACCCCTCACCATCGCCCAAAACGATCGGCCTGTTGCCATTATCTCCCCCATCCAAAAAAGTAAACGAGCAGCCTTCGGATCTGTCAAAGATAGCGGCAAAATTATCGGAGATATCATCGAGCCAACCTCTAACATCGTAACTTGGGATGTCCTGTCATGAAACTCTTACTAGATACCCACATTTGGCTTTGGTATCGTCTTGGGAATCCTCGCCTATCAACCACTTTACAAACGGCGATTGCTAACGAAGAAAACGAACTTTGGTTAAGTCCCATTAGCATTTGGGAAACCCTACTACTCGCCGAAAAAGGAAGATTAACCCTAGAACCCACACCAGAAAAATGGATTCAAAAAAGCCTACAAGAACTCGACACCAAAGAAGCAATCCTCACCAATGAAATTGCGATTCTGAGCCGTCAACTAGATATAATACACCAAGACCCCGCAGATAGATTCATTGCCGCCACCGCCGTTCATTACGAACTAACCCTCGCCACCGTCGATCCCAACCTAACCCAAGCTACTTGCCTAAATACTCTCAGCTAATCCAAAATTTTGCACACCGCAAACGACTTTGAAGACTCGATCGCTCTCACTAAAAAAACGGTGTTCCTCCATTAAAACTCTTCCTCTCCATTAGTGTAGCTGCTTTCTTCAAACATTGATGTTAATCCAGTAATTTTTACGGGGGGTCGATCTTTGAATTCTACGACAAATGACAACTCCCCCCCCATTGCCGCAATATAACTTTGCAAAGTAGATACCAACAAATCCGCACGGCGTTCGAGTCGCGAGACATTTTCTTGACGCATATTTAATAATTCTGCCATGCGAATCTGAGTAAATTTCCTTGCTTTTCGTAAGTCTTGCAATGTCATTTCTTCAGCCATTAATTCAACCGATCGCTTTTCGACTATTGCTCGTTGTTCGGGAGGCAAATTTTCCATAATAGTCTTCAGGCTAATTGTCATCTGTTTCTTGCTCCATTAACTTATTCAAATGGTCGGCAAATCTACTATCTGCTATCTTAATTATTTGCTTGTAAAATCGCTTCTCACTACTACCCGATTTGTCCCCAGCTACCAACAAAATCGCTTCTCTGCGGGGGTCAAAGGCAAAAGCGACTCGCCAAACTCCATCAGCCGCCTGAAACCTAAGTTCTTTCATATTGGTGTAGGTAGAACCATTGAGAGTATCGACGTGAGGACGCTTGAGGTTTGGGCCAAATTCTTGTAACAGTGTGAGTTTTGCTAAAAGCTCTAATCTGACATCAGTGGGGAATTCGGTAAACTCAGAGTAAAAATCAAAGTGAAACTCAATGTTCCATGTTATTTGGATCAATTATGCCTTACATAGCATATTATAGGCAATAGTCGATCGAATAACAATATTTATATGCACCCTTCGCGTCTTCGCAGTTCAATAATTCCGTACAATTGCAGTTTTGCGTTATGTTAGACAAAAAAATCTCAACAAGCGTACACAAGTGAAATACTTCTTCTTATCCGACGGCTGGAAAGTTGGGCGCGTGTGGGGCGTTGGCGGCGAGTGGACTCACGCCGCCTGGAGACGCCAGCCAGACATCCAACAGCTCAACCTCTGTCTTTCCGATCGCAACGAAAAAATGTGGCTCTACCGCGTAGAAGACGCTGTACTCATGGTAGAAGTCCAACCTGCCGTCTCTCCCGATCCTGCCGATCCCGCCAAAAATATCGGCAACGTTAAGCTCACCAGACTGATCGATGCCGAGCAAGTCCTCGAACGCCTCGGGACGATCGCCGCCCGCTGCGAAATGGGAAACCCGCAACTAATGTAATGCTCAACATATTGCAATCGGTTCTAACACTCGATACACTTCTTTAAATAACTTTCATTTTTATGCCTCCACCTTTGAAGGTAGATGGCAGTCGGCAAAAGGCAGAGTTTAAACCCTGCAGGTAACTGCTGGGGATTTAGAATCTGATTTTTCCGTAAAAATAGACATCATCACTTACACCTTGGAGAACCGCAGTCAATGGGACTACCCTGGTATCGCGTACACACAGTCGTCTTAAATGACCCAGGCCGATTGATTTCTGTACACTTAATGCACACTGCCCTCGTGGCAGGTTGGGCCGGCTCAATGGCCCTTTATGAACTAGCAGTTTTTGATCCCACAGACCCAGTTCTGAACCCAATGTGGCGTCAAGGGATGTTCGTGTTGCCCTTCATGACTCGCTTGGGAGTTACGGGTTCTTGGGGCGGTTGGAGCATCACTGGCGAAGGTAACGTCGATCCGGGCTTCTGGTCCTTTGAAGGCGTCGCCGTCGCTCACATCGTCCTCTCTGGCCTGCTGTTCTTAGCAGCAGTTTGGCACTGGGTATTTTGGGACTTAGAACTTTTCAGAGACCCTCGCACCGGTGAACCGGCCCTCGACTTGCCAAAAATGTTTGGCATTCACCTGTTCCTCTCCGGCTTGCTTTGCTTCGGCTTCGGCGCATTTCACCTTTCGGGACTTTTTGGCCCAGGAATGTGGGTGTCCGACCCCTACGGCCTGACCGGTCACGTCCAGCCAGTGGCGCCTGCTTGGGGCCCTGAAGGCTTCGATCCGTTCAATCCGGGCGGCATCGTGGCTCACCACATTGCAGCGGGCGTAGTCGGCGTAATTGCCGGTTTGTTCCACTTGACAGTGCGGCCGCCGGAACGTCTTTACAAAGCCCTGCGGATGGGGAATATCGAAACTGTACTTTCTAGCAGTATCGCTGCCGTGTTCTTTGCAGCCTTTGTGGTTGCCGGTACGATGTGGTACGGTTCTGCTGCAACTCCGATCGAACTTTTTGGCCCGACTCGCTATCAGTGGGACAGTGGCTATTTCCAACAAGAAATCGATCGCAGAGCTCAAGCTAGCTTGGCCGGTGGCGCTAGCTTCCAATCCGCTTACGAACAAATTCCCGAAAAATTGGCTTTCTACGACTACGTGGGCAACTCTCCTGCTAAAGGCGGTTTGTTCCGGGCCGGCGCGATGGTCAATGGCGACGGTATTGCTAAATCTTGGCTGGGCCATCCAGTATTTACTGACAGCGAAGGTCGGGTATTGTCGGTTCGCCGCCTCCCCAACTTCTTTGAAACCTTCCCAGTAATTTTGACGGACAAAGATGGGGTCGTTCGCGCTGACATCCCCTTCCGCCGTGCTGAATCAAAATACAGCTTTGAACAAAGCGGAGTTACCGTCAGCTTCTACGGCGGCGAACTTAACGGTCAAACCTTTAATAATCCTCTAGATGTTAAGAAGTTTGCTCGCGCTGCTCAAAAAGGTGAAGTATTTGAATTCGATCGCGAAACCTTGAATTCTGACGGGGTGTTCCGCACTTCGACTCGCGGTTGGTTCACATTCGGACACGTTTGCTTTGCTTTGCTGTTCTTCTTCGGCCATATCTGGCACGGTTCTCGGACTATTTTCCGCGACGTGTTTGCTGGAGTTGAGGCTGACCTGGAAGAACAAGTCGAGTGGGGCCTGTTCCAAAAACTGGGCGACGTGACCACCAGAAGAGAAGAACCTCTCTAAATTTCGCCAGCCTCTGGGTAGGGGGGAAACTTCCCCGCTACACAAAAACCCGGTTTCTTTAAGAAACCGGGTTTTTTTAGTTAAGAATAAAACCAGCAATTAACTACCAGCCGGGAAGTTCCGGGCGTATATTTAGAGGGGATTAATCTGAGCGCTGCGCGAATTACCCCGTTGGGAATTACTCCTTGGGATGAAAGGCTCGTCGGGTTTCGGTACCGAAACCGACAATTATTCTTTTAAACCCCAAGATGATCGGGAAATACTCTGATACTATATTAGCAAGTGGGGGTGGAACTACCTCACTATAAAAAGCCTTTGAAAAAAAGGAAAAAGAAGCCTGCGGTCTAACTGTACTCAGTTGACCGTCAGGTTTGTTCACGATAAAATAATACGGCAAGGGAAGATAGGGAAAATTTAACATGGAAAGTGTTGCTTACATTTTGATTCTGGCTTTAGCCATAGGCGTACTATTTTTTGCGATCGCATTTCGGGAACCTCCCCGGATTGGCAAATAATTAGCTATACGCCTGCGGTAAGTCCAAAATATCCTGAACCGGACTGCGGTTAGCCCGCATCATAGTGATCTAATTTGGTGCGGGACTCTTTCACCGCTGTGTGCTAAGTGATTTTTCTAGTCCAGCCATTCATCAGACCCCAAGCGGTTAGATGAATGGCAATTTGCTGGCAATGCCTGTTAAAATCAGCAATCATGCGCTGTTCCTCCTGCCAACACACAAATAGCCGCGTTCTAGAATCGCGTTCAGCCGAATCAGGTCAAAGCATCCGTCGGCGGCGTGAGTGTTTGAACTGCCAGCACCGCTTCACAACTTACGAACGCATAGAATTTGTGCCGATTACGGTGATCAAGCGGGACGGCAAGCGCGAATCTTTTGACAGGTCAAAATTAGTTCGGGGATTGATTCGGGCCTGCGAAAAAACCGGTTTGTCTTCCGGGCATCTCGAAACTCTCGCCGAAGAAATCGAGGCCCAACTCCAAGGTCGATCGCTCCGAGAAATCGCCAGTTCAGAAATAGGGGAACTGGTGCTGTTGCACCTGCGGCCGCTCAGCGAAGTCGCTTATGTCCGTTTTGCCTCCGTATATCGGCAATTTCGAGGCATCCGAGATTTTGTAGATACCCTAAATCACCTTCAGAATCCCCTCAACGAAGCTGAAGTTACAGAAACTAGACCGAATTTTGACGCAGATTTGCCGGATTCGGAATCAGTCGATCGAGAAAGCCCAGCATCCTGCGCTACTCCCAGCTAAGCTCGCTTAAATTAATTTAGAGAAATATTCGCTTGAGATGGAAAACCGTGTCGCGAGGAAGGCCCAGAGGAATAGCGACTCAAGGGACTCTCATAAAAAACACTCGGTAAGTGGGAAACTCAGTGGCTTCAGCCCGCTCGTGGAAAACGACCCGGCGATTTCAATCGCCTTGAATCCCCTTTCGGGGTTGGAGGGGTATGGTTGCCCCTCCGACGAGGTATGGTTGCCTCAGTTTCCCTTGCGGGGTAATGTTAGCTTCGCCAAGGTTATAAAGGCTTGTTAAGCTGGCAGCACTGTCTCAGGGACTTTAAGACTGTTTAACTACCAGCGACAGAGCGAGGGACTAGCTTCGCATCCCAGGGTGTCGTGACCTTAATAACGTAGCCCGCGAAGGGCTTAGGCTGGTCAGTACAGCTTGTTCGATTTCTCTTACAAGCTCAGTGGCTTAAGCCCTGAGTTACTGACTCGAGCGAGTGTTCTTTTTTCTCAGTAACAGTGCTGGGTGTGATATGATCGTCATCGGTCTAAAATAGAGTATAACTAGACAACGTAAAAACTTAACTGGATTAGTTGAGTGCGTAGTCACACCTAACGGTGTTGCAGTTTAGGAAAGCTCGCATTTGAACAAAACCTAACTAAAGATCGGTGCCTAATTAAATACGGTAGGGCATACCGAAATTTACGCTTCTGGAGAAACCGACCTCTACTTAGACGGGAGTAATCCTGTCGCCAGCAAGTCGGCTCGTTGAACGAAGAATCTCAGTTTATTTATACCTGAGAGTGTCAAAATAGTCTACTTGACTCGGAATGTTAAGATTCAACGTTTTAACACAGAGTATGGAGTAACAGTAATGGCAAGCGCTGGTGTGCAGTTGCACCTGGCAAAAGTTAGCAAAAACTGACTTTAGTAAAAGATTTTGAAAAAAGTTAATCGCTTTTTCACCAAAATCTCTAATATCTGCCGGCACAAACGAAAAACATGAAGGAGAGAAATCCTAGGAAACTATTCGCATGGTCAATCTCAAAACCACAGTCAAAGACATCGGCTTTACTCACGAAGATTTTGCAGCCCTACTTGATAAATATGACTATCACTTTAGCCCGGGCGATGTAGTAGCGGGTACAGTTTTTAGTATAGAACCGAGGGGCGCTCTGATTGATATCGGTGCTAAAACAGCAGCGTACATTCCCATTCAGGAAATGTCGATCAATCGAGTCGAAAGCCCTGAAGAGGTATTGCAATCTAACGAAACCAGAGAATTTTTCATTCTAACCGATGAAAATGAAGACGGACAATTAACCCTGTCCATCCGGCGCATCGAGTATATGCGGGCGTGGGAAAGAGTGCGACAACTGCAAGCAGAAGATGCCACAGTACGATCGCAAGTATTTGCCACCAACCGCGGCGGCGCACTCGTGAGAATAGAAGGCTTGCGAGGCTTTATTCCCGGTTCTCATATAAGTACCCGCAAACCGAAGGAAGAATTAGTCGCCGAAGAATTACCATTAAAATTCTTAGAGGTAGACGAAGACCGCAACCGCCTAGTGTTGAGTCATCGTCGCGCCTTAGTTGAGCGCAAGATGAACCGCCTCGAAGTCGGGGAAGTCGTCATCGGTACAGTACGCGGTATCAAGCCTTACGGTGCCTTTATCGACATCGGCGGCGTCAGCGGCTTGCTGCACATCTCGGAAATTTCGCACGATCACATCGATACGCCTCATAGCGTCTTCAATGTCAACGACGAAGTGAAAGTGATGATCATTGACTTGGATGCCGAGAGGGGCCGGATTTCTCTCTCCACCAAGCAGTTGGAACCGGAACCGGGCGCGATGGTCAAAAATCGCGAATTGGTATACGAAAAAGCTGAGGAAATGGCAGCTAAGTTCCGCGAGAAAATGCTCGCTCAAAAGCAAGCTAAAGCAGGCATAGACATTCCTGTAGACTCAACTGATGCTGATGATGACCTCTCCGACGAAATACTCGAAGATGTACCCTCAGCAATGGAAGAGGATCTGCCGGAAGTAGCACCCGAAGCAGCACCAGAAGCAGCACCAGAAGCAGCACCCGAAGCAGTATTAGATGTAGAGGAAGAAATCCCTCCTGCGACGGAAGAATAACAGCGCAGTTAGTGTGATTAAAAGAGGGAAAACTCCCTCTTTTTTTTTAGTTAGTCATTAATTATTAGTCATTAGTCGCTGCTGGGTGGTTGACAGTTCAATACGGTTCAGTGAAGCTCGATCACCCTGGCGCAACCGGGCGGGCACGGGGGCACCGCCCCTACAAGGGGGGGACAAGAACTTACTCTTGCGTCCCCCAACAATCAGGGGGATTTAGGGGGATATCGCCCGGAATAAATAGTTTTAACCCAAGCGTATTGGTTTAGAATTCTCAATTGCCAATTCCCCATTTTTAATTACCGAGATTTAATATCTTTCTGTAGGCCGATGCACCGATCGCACTTTGAATTAAAAAAATTGGCAGCGCGATCAATCTGCCTAAATAGGCATGGCCTTCATCGTGCTAATTTGTTAAGATTTATAAAGGTTAGAGACATCGGCACAGGTGCAAGCTCATCAGAATTCTCACGGCAGAACCAACAAGAAGAGCAAATTCTACAACAAAATTCTTATAAATTTCTTGCCCTGACGGTCAAAGGCAAGTGGATTATGAACATCGAACTATTAAAAGAAAAATTAGAACAGCTAAAAAAACGTCCCAATTGTAGCAAAGGAACGATCGACCAAATTGAAAACTGGTTAACCGGTTCCCACATTTTGCAGAGATTGAGAATTAATCCTTACTATGTAGCAGGCGATACAGTCAAGAATGTTAAAAAAATTACTTCCGAATTTCTGCACGGAGTGAAAGCCGGCGCCTTCGACTTGCACTGGGATATTCACTGCCCCCACTGCAACATGATTACAGAAGAATTTAAGGAGTTGGCAGACACATCAGAAATGTCTTTTTGCCCGATGTGCGAGCGCGAGTTTAAAATTGATTTGCTCGATCGTGTCGAAGTTACTTTTTCCCTAAACAAAGAAATCGAAGACCCGCAACTGCGGCCCGTCTGTGCTCCCCCTCCCGTACTCCAGAGCAAACTGCAACTGGTAACGCCTTTATACTGCACCGAATCAGAGACTGTTAGCTTAGAAGAAGGTCGATACCGCTACTGCTGTCCCCTGACTTTAGCTAAAGGGATTTTAAAGGTTGAAGGCCCAGAAACAGAAGCCATACAAGAAATTAAACTCAAGCAGTTGGCCGGCCCAGATTTTGACAAAAAAGAGCTGGCCGTGCGTCCGGGGAAAGTTAAGTTAGAATTAACTAATACCGAACACAATTTGTCCGGGCTGATTTTGCATTCAGATGAATTGCCCGATGAATTGACAGTAGAACAACTGCCCCTGCGGCTGTCAGGAATGCAACTGCTTCATCACCCGGATTATAAGCGTTTGTTCGGCAATCAAGTAATATCGGAAAGAGAGCGAGTCAAGATTCGGGCAATTACTATTATGTTTACTGATATTACCGGTTCTACCAGAATGTACGAAACACTGGGAGATACTAAAGCTTACAATATTGTTCGCGATCATTTTGAAATTTTCTTTGAGTCGATCGAGAAATTTGGCGGTAAAGTTATTAAAACCATCGGCGATGCGGTCATGGCTTCCTTTATCAGCAACGAACAAGCAATTATGGCTGTCGCTGATGCTGTAGGTTGTTTGAGAGAGTATAACTCAACTCGCCAACAACAAGAGTGGATTCAAGTCAGAATTGGCATTCACCGAGGTACGGCTTTGCTGGTAAATCTTAATAATTCGATCGACTATTTTGGCTCTACAGTCAACAAAGCCGCCCGCATTCAAAATCTTTCTAAAAGTGACGAAGTTTCCTTTTCCGAAGATGTTTACAGCGACGAAGCATTTTTAACAGCATTAAAAGCTGCTGGAGTTTCCGAAATTCAAAAACGAGTAGAAGATTTAAAAGGAATACAAGGCGCACAAGTCGCTTATACTGCTAGAATTAATACAGAATCAGTAATCCCGCTGTCTCCTACACTTGTCGCTGAAAAAAGCTAGGTACAAACGCTGATATACTACTTGGTTATTGCCAGCCTATTGTTGCGATCGCCCCAACAGATAACGGGTAGGGACACTCCAACAGATAACGGGTAGGGACACTCCAAGAGCCTTTCGTCGTGTCAACAACCAGGTAGAACCAATAGTCCGACAGTCCGACAGTCCGGCAAGGGTTGAAACCCCTGCCTCAAAGCTAAAGTCCTCTTAAGAGGACTGAAGAACTCATTAGTCCTCTTAAGAGGACTTTAGCTATTAGACAGGGAATTCATTCCCTGGCGGACTGGAGGGTGGGCGTGAGGATTTGCTGGACTGACAGCTTAAGTTGACACGACGAAAGGCTGTTGGAGTTTCCCTACTTAAAAGCCACATCTCATCCTTAAGCTACCAGCCTTCTGGTGATAACCTAAGCTCTGATAAAAATAGTCTAAATTAACCAGCCACACGCTTACCAATATGTTGGCTCCTAAATAACTGAAGTCAAGGACTTCACATCATGACTTCTCCTCAATTACCTCCAGAAAATACACCCGAATCGATCGCACCAGTCGCCCTCGATTCCGAACAATTAGCCGAAACCGATGCCCCGTTTCCCATTGTTGGGATTGCCGCCTCAGCAGGAGGTTTGGCAGCATTCATGGGGTTACTGAGCAATTTACCAGCCGATACGGGTATGGCGTTTGTGCTGATTCAGCATTTACATCCCGATCACAAAAGTCTGCTGAGCGAGATTCTCGCGAGAACGACGCAAATGCCTGTTAATGAGGTAAAAGACGGCGTAGCTGTAGAACCCAATCAAGTCTACGTTATTCCGCCCAACACCAAGATGGTGCTATGTAAAGGCACGCTGCAACTATCACCGCGCGAGAAGATTTATGGCAAATATCTGCCGGGAGATGCGTTTTTTAGCTCATTGGCGATCGATCGCGGGCACAAAGCAATCGCCGTAGTTTTATCCGGGGGAGACGGAGACGGTTCACTCGGGCTCAAGGCAATCAAAGCAGCCGGAGGCATTACTTTTGCTCAATGTGAAGACACAGCAAAAGTCGAGAGTATGCCGAATACCGCTGTTGCGACAGGCAATGTTGATTTCATTATGTCCCCGGAAAAAATTGCCGAGGAACTGGCAAACTATAGTCGCAGTCCGTTTCTGACTAGCCCGCTTCCCCTGACAAAAGTTGAGGAATCGCCCGAACAGGGAGATGCCCTGGCAACTATTTTTGCAGTGCTGAAATCGAGCACAAGCATTGATTTTAGCCAGTACAAACCCACCTCGATCGCTCGACGCATCCAGCGACGGATGCTGTTGTACAAGCTCGAAAGCTGGAATGATTACGCCCAAAATCTTCGACACAATTCGGCTGAAGTCACAGCCCTGTATGAAGAAATCCTGATCCACGTTACCAGTTTCTTCCGCGATCCCGAAGCCTTTGAAAAGTTAAAAGACGTGGTTTTCCCCACGATTACCAAAAATAAATCGGTAGAAGCTCCGATTCGGATCTGGGTGGCGGGATGTTCGACAGGTGAAGAAGTTTATTCGATCGCGATTTGCTTGTTAGAGTTTTTGGGCGATCGAGCTATCCAGCCACCGATTCAGATTTTTGCCACGGACATTGGCGAACAGGCGATCGATAAAGCGAGGTCTGGCGTCTACTCAGAAAACCAGATGGTAGAGGTTTCACCAGAGCGCCGTACTCGCTTCTTTATTCCCGAAGCAAGAGGTAGCTATAAAATCAGCAAGGCAGTCCGTGAACTTTGTGTATTTGCCCGACAAGACTTAGGCAGCGACCCGCCTTTTTCCAATATCGATTTAGTTAGCTGTCGCAATGTGCTGATCTACTTTGGAGAGTCATTGCAAACAAAAGTGATGCCGATTTTCCATTACAGTCTCAACCCAACGGGCTTTCTCTTGTTAGGCACTGCTGAGAGTACCGGAGATTTTTCCTACTTGTTTACTTCATTGGATAAAAAGTATAAAATTTATGCCAAAAAGTTGACTGCGACTCGTCCCAATCTTTCGTTTACGCCGAGTTCCTATCCCATCGCTAAAGCACGTGAACGGCAGCAAGAGAAGGACAAGTTTAGGAATAGCTTTGATTTACAACAACAAACTGACCAACTGATTTTAAATCGATATGCCCCACCCAGTGTGGTAGTCAACGAGCAGATGAAAATCCTGCAAGTGCGGGGAGACACCGATCCTTACTTGAGAGTGGTAGCCGGAACGCCCAACTTAAACTTGCTGGCAATGGCAAGGGCAGGCTTGGTGGTTGAGCTTCGCACCGCGATTTATGAGGCAGAAACGCAGAACGTAACGATTAGGAAAGAAAGGGTATTGCTTGAATCAGCCGGACGATCGAGTATCGTCAATTTTGAGGTGATTCCCTTCCGGCCACAGGCCGTCGAAGGACGCTACTTTTTGGTGCTATTTGAAGAAGTTTCACCCAGTGTGCTTAACCTCAGCACCCTTACTTCGGAAAGCTTAGATCAAGCTGATCTATATTGTGAAATTGAGCTGCTGAAGCAGCAACTTGCAGCCGCTAACCAAGAAAAAGCTGTGGCTCAAGCCCAACTGCAAGCTGTGGTCCAGGATCAGGAAGGTCTCCACCAAGACCTCAAAGTTGCGAACGAAGAAATCCTATCGAGCAACGAGGAGTTGCAAAGCACCAATGAGGAGTTAGAAACTGCCAAAGAAGAGATTCAAGCCACTAACGAGGCACTCACTACCACTAACGACGAACTTCGCAGCCGGAATATTGAACAAAGCCTGGTCAATAACGATCTGATAAATTTGCTTTCCAATATCAATATCCCTATCTTAATGCTGACAAACGATTTACAGATTCGACGCTTTACGCCAGCGACACAGCAAATTTTTAGTGTGATTCCCACAGATGTTGGACGACATTTCAGCGACATCCGCTCAACTCTGAACCTTCCTGACTTGGAACAGATGATTTTGGAGGTGATTGATACTCTCCAGACGAAAGAACAAGAAGTTCAAACTTTATCGGGATATTGGTACAACCTCCGCATTCGTCCTTACCGGACAACGGAAAACCAGATTGACGGTGTGGTGATGGTTTTGCTCGATATTGATGCTCTTAAACGCAGTGCCAAAACCTTGCAGGATGCCCGAAATTATGCTGAAACCATTGTGGAAACTGTGCAAACGCCTTTAGTCGTCCTAGATGCTGATTTCCGAGTGAATAAAGCAAATCGCTCGTTCTATGAAATGTTTCAGGTTTCACCGTCAGAAGCAGCAACATCTTCGCTGTTTGAGCTAGGCAACGGGCAGTGGAATATCCCCCAAGTGCGATGGATTCTGGAAGATATTCTGGTTAGTGATGTTCAGCTTCAAAATTATGAGTGGACTCACCTGTTTGATAATATCGGGCCCAAAACCATGTTGCTGAATGCTTGTAAACTTGAACCAGAAGATCGAGCTTTAATGATTCTGTTGTCGATCGAGGATATCACGGAGCGCAAGCAGTTTGAGACTGTACGATCGCAGTTATTATTGCAAGAACAGTTTGCCCGCCACGAGGCAGAAACAGCCAACCGTAGTAAAGATGAATTTCTGGCGGATCTCTCCCACGAATTACGCAATCCCCTGACTCCGATCCTGGGCTGGGCAAAAATTCTGCGTTCCGGGAAACTGAAGGAAGCAGACGTTAGTAAGGCTTTAGAGGTGATCGAGCGCAGCGCGATGGCGCAATCTCAGTTAATCGAAGATATCCAGGATATTTCCCGGATTACGACTGGCAAGCTTCAACTGTGCATTTGTCCGATCGATCTGCGGTTAGTGGTGCAAGCTGCGCTGGAGGGGGTTGAATTATCAGCCGAAGCAAAAAACATTCAAATTGTTTCGGAGTTGATTTCTACGACTGTTTTAGGGGATATCAATCGCTTGCAGCAAGTTGTGTGGAATCTTCTGTCGAATGCGATTAAGTTTACTCCGGCGGGGGGACGAGTGGAAATCATGCTATCGACGATCGAGGATCATGCTCAACTTCAAGTCAGCGATACGGGAAAAGGCATTGAGGCACAATTTTTGCCGTATATTTTCGATCGTTTCCATCAAGCCGATTCCAGCAGCTTTAAAGGGAATCAAGGGCTGGGATTGGGTTTATCGATCGTGCGTCACCTGGTTGAATTGCACGGGGGAACGGTGCAAGCCGAAAGTCCGGGTGAGGAACAAGGAACTACAATGACTGTGAGATTGCCGTTGCGATCGCTGCCTCAAGAGTTGACATCGGCGATCGATTTAAAGTCAAGTGCTTTGGTAGGGCCTTTAAACGCCTCTAGCGATCGCGTCCCCTCTCTAAAAGGCTTGCACATCTTAGCCGTAGACGATGATATCGATACGCACGAGTTCTTACAATTTGTGCTTGAAGGCTATGGGGCGGAGGTTTTGGCAGTTGCATCTGCCAGAAGTGCGATCGCTGCTTTGACTGAAAATCCCGGCAGATATGACGTGCTAATCTCCGATCTCGGAATGCCAGAGGAAGATGGGTTTTTCTTAATTCGAGAAGTGCGAGCTCTTGCTGCCGAAGCCGGAGGAGAAATCCCAGCCGCGGCGCTGACTGCCTATGCGGGCGATAAAGAACGCGAAAGGGCGATCGAAGCTGGTTTTCAAAGGCATATGGTTAAGCCGATCGAGCCGGTTGTACTAGGATTAATGGTGGCTAATTTAGTAGGACGATTTTAAATATTTTGTATGATATCATGTCCGGTCGATCGATCGTAATATCCGGCCGGGGCGGGTTTATTGAATTTGGGATTTGTGTTGAAGATCAGGGTGAACCCGCCCCTACAGAAATCATGTCAATTGATCGTGATTCTTTGAGGGGCGGGCGATGCCCTGAGTGTAGTCGAAGGGTTCACCAACAATACCTGCCAATAATTGACAATCTCAAAAACCCGCCTCGGCCACTGATATGATCTCCGGTCATCAAGCGCGATTTTCGTAGGGGCGGGTTCACCAACAATACCTGCCAATAATTGACAATCTCAAAAACCCGCCCCGGCCGCCATATTATGGTTCAATACTCTTCTGTAGGTGGGCTCCAAGCGTAGCGCACCCTCCGTTTCACGGGCCCAACCTACGCACGATCGGTTTTTTTCACACTAACCCAAGCGTATTGTATTATGGTTAATCGATCGCACATGATATTGTAGGGACACAACATTGTTGTGTCCTGATATAAATATTACGGAGTTCAGATTCTTGGTAACTATTAAATGTCGGGGCATTACCTTCTCTAATATCCAAGCCGTAATCTTTGACAAAGACGGCACTCTAGAGGATTCTCAGGAGTTTTTGAGATTGTTGGGGATGAAGCGATCGCGCCTCGCAGACGCTCAAATTCCGGGCGTTGGAGAGCCTTTACAAATGGCTTTCGGCATCGAACCTGGCAGCATCGACCCCACAGGCTTGCTAGCAGTCGGTAGTCGCAGGGAAAATGAGATTGTTGCAGCGGGATACATCGCCGAAACCGGCAGGGGATGGCTGGAATCTTTAACTATTGCGCGCCGCGCTTTTGACGAAGCTGACGAAATGTTTAAAAATAGTGCTGTTTCTCCTTTATTTGTCGGCAGTTTGGAAGTGCTGAAATATCTTTCGGAAGCGGGTTTAAAGCTGGGAATTCTTTCGGCTGCTACGACAGAGGTTGTGCAGAAGTTTGTGAAACACCACGCATTAGCAGAGTGGATTCAGTTAGAAATGGGAGTTGATTCAACGGTTCATAAACCAGATCCGAAGTTATTTTTGCAAGCTTGTGAGAAACTCGGAGTAAATCCCGCAGCAACTTTGATGGTGGGAGATTCAGCGGGCGATATTCAGATGGGTAAAAATGCGGGCGCGGCTGGCTGTATCGGGATTTGTTGGGGAAAGGCCCAGGTTAGTCATTTGGAAAATGCTGATGTGGCGATCGCATCTTTGGAGGAAATTACAATTTTAGCAGATTGAGGTAGGGAAACGGCATTGCCGTTTCCTCCAAATTAGGACACGGCATTGCCCATTGGTGACAACTTAACGTACAACCGATAGTCCGGCAGGGAATGAATTCCCTGCCTCAAAGCGAAAGTCCTCTTAAGAGGACTCAGAAGAAAAATTTAAGATTCATTAGTCCTCTTAAGAGGACTTTCGCTATTAGACAGGGAATTCATTCCCTGGCGGACTGACGGGCGGACGGAAGGATTGGGCGGACTGACAGTTTAAGTTGACACCAATGGCCATTGCCGTTTCCCTACAGACAGCGCAAACCCAGAATTACGACATCTCTTTCAAGGCCGTCAAGTTCGGCAACTTGTGGCAGATATCCCCAGCGCTGAAAGCCAAATTTCTCAAACAATCTTACACTCGGCTGATTGTGAGCAAAAATTATTCCTATGAGAGTTTTTAGCTTCAATTCTGGACTCCGCACAATTGCCGATTGCAATAATTTTTGTCCGATTCCGCAGCGTTGGCGATCGGGTGCGACGTAGATGCTAACTTCTGCTGTATGCTGATAGGCGGCGCGTCCGTAGAAAATCTGCAAACTCAGCCAGCCAACAATATTTTGTTCTGATTCCATTACCCAAATCGGCCAGGAATGGGAGGAGTGTTCTCTGTACCACGGGAGGCGGCTTTCGACTGAGACTGGTTTTAAATCTGCTGTGGCAATTCTGCCCGGTATTGCTGCGTTATATATTTCGACAATTGCTGGCAAATCGCTTTCTTCTGCGTCGCGGATTTTCATCGTTTGGTTGACTGTTGACTGTTGACTGTTGACTGTTAACTGTTGACTGTTGACTGTTGTTATTAGTTATTGGTTATTTGTGAGTTAGTACCAATGCCCAATGCCCAATGCCCAATGCCCAATGCCCAATGCCCAATGCCCAATGCCTAATGACTCTTGTACAGTTCCATAATATCGCTGAGGGCCATTCTTGAATTTGCTCCCAAAGTCAGCGGCGATGTGTGTCCTCGCTGCAAGTGTTCTGCCGCCGCACAGCCAATCATTGCTGCGTTGTCTGTACAATATTTTAATGGCGGAAACAATACCCGCAAGTTGTGTTTTGCTGCTGCTGCTTGTAAGTGTTTTCGGAGTCCGCTGTTTGCTGCAACTCCCCCGCCGACTACAATAGTGGTAAGCCCGAAATTTACCGCGCAGTCGATCGCTCTTTTTGTTAAACCCTTAGCTACAGTTTCCTGAAAGCTGGCCGCAATATCATTAATTGTAGAGGCAGACAAGATGCCTTCCTCGCCCACATTGTTATTTTGTTTCTTGAGTTTCTGTACTAATTGCAAAACAGCAGTTTTCAACCCGCTAAAACTGCTGTCGTAGGGGTGATAGCCACCACCAGGCAAGGAAATTCTGCCTTCTGGTAGAGGGTATGCTTGGGGATTGCCAAGGGCGGCCAATTTGTCAATCAGCGGCCCGCCGGGATATCCTAGCTGCAACAGTCTCGCGACTTTATCAAAAGCTTCGCCGGCGGCGTCGTCGCGTGTTTGCCCTACTGTTTCATAAACGCCACAATCTTTGACGTAAATAAAGCTAGTGTGTCCCCCGGAAACTAACAAACACAAAAACGGTGGCTGCAAGTCGGGTTCGGTAAGGTAAGAAGCGTAGATGTGTCCTTCGAGGTGGTGGACGCCTAAAAAAGGTTTTTGATGGACTATTGCCAAGCTTTTCGCCGCTGTCAGCCCGACTAACAATGCACCTACTAAACCGGGGGCACAAGTCGCTGCAATGCCGTCAATTTCTGACCAACTCACGTTTGCTTCACCGAGACACTGGGCAATTACCTGATTGAGCATTTCTAGGTGACTCCGCGAAGCCACTTCCGGCACTACCCCGCCATACTGCTCGTGGATTTTAATTTGTGATGCTACAACATTGCTGCAAACTTGACGATTCTTAACAATTGCTGCTGCTGTTTCGTCACAACTTGTTTCGATTGCGAAAATGGTTGCCATTAACTGCTAATTTTATTTGATAGGTTAGTTATTGCTAGCTTAACTAATTCGGCGCAAGTCCCCCGCTCAACCTGTACTCAGGTTATTGTTAAGGGATTTTTGCCCGATCGACAGCTAAGGCCATCATCGGATGCAATGAAGGAATATCCTCGCGGTATTGCTAGCTCAGCATTGACCTATGAAAACGGGAATCCCTCATTCTATTGGGCTTTGCCGCATTAATGGTGGATACTTTACACTGTCAACAAACACGGTAATCTGGATTCCAGATCGGCAAGTTGAAATGCTTGTACAAAAACTTATTGTTTTGTAACAAAAGGAAACAATTCCATGCGACGATTGTTTGCTGCAATTTTAGTGTTGAGTGTCTGGATCAGTTTTGCTCCAGTTGCTTCGGCTTACAATTTAGTGCCGTGCAAAGACTCTCCCGAATTCAAGGAACTGGCTAAAAATGCACGTTCTACCAATGGCGACCCCGCATCTGCGAAAGCAAGATTCGATCGCTATTCTCAAGCTATGTGCGGCCCGGAAGGATACCCGCACTTAATCGTAGACGGCAACTTGAGCAAAGCAGGGGACTTTTTGATTCCTAGCATACTGTTCTTGTATATGGCTGGTTGGATTGGTTGGGTAGGCCGTTCTTATCTGCAAGTTACCAAAAAATCAGCAACCCCAGAGGAAAAAGAGATTATTATCGACGTTCCTTTGGCAATCAAATGTATGCTGAGCGGCGTTTTATGGCCTCTGGCAGCTCTCACATCAATCACCAGCGGTGAAATGTTTGCCAAGGACGACGAAATTACTGTTTCCCCCCGCTAAAATTGGGAAATGGAGAAGAGCTAATAGCTAACAGTTAAGTAATTAACTAGAAATTAGCAATTAGCGCGCTTATCGATCGGCAATTACCCACTGTCTCGAATTTTCAGGAGCAGAATTCATGCAATACTTTGTCAAGTTTCTTTCGACCGCACCAGTATTGGCTATCCTTTGGCTATCTATTCAAGGCGCGGCTTTAATTGAATTTAACCGCTTTTTCCCCGACCTGCTTTTCCATCCGATGCCTTAAGATTTGAGGGAAATTAGGTTGCAAAACCTAGGAGGAAAAAGTTGAGAGTTTTGAGTTTTGAGTGATGAGTTACAGGTTAATTTAAAGCTCAAATATCAAAACTCTCAAACCAGATTAGTTGGTGCAAAGCCAGCCCCTAAATGGGAAAAATCCACGGATATCAACTATTTAGTTATCAAATTAGTTACTAATGACTATTGACTAATGACTAATGACTAATGACTAATGACTAATGACTAATGACTACTGACTACTGACTAATGACTACTGACTACTGACTACTGACTAATATTTTGAATCGATGAAGTCTTATCTCGCCGCAGCAATTCAAATGACTAGCTTGCCTGACCTGCAAAAAAATTTGGTTCAGGCAGAGGAATTAATCGACCTGGCAGTGCGTCAAGGTGCGGAGTTAGTTTCCTTACCAGAAAATTTCTCGTTTATGGGCGAAGAGGAGGAAAAGATTGCTTCAGCAGAGGCGATCGGGCTCCTGAGCGAAAAATTCATCAAAACTATGGCCCAGCGGTTCCAGGTAACGATTCTGGGCGGCGGATTTCCAGTGCCGACGGAGGGGGGGAAGGTATACAATACTTGTTTGCTTGTAGACCCAAACGGCACGGAAGTGGCAAGGTACAGAAAAGTACATTTGTTCGATGTGAATGTGCCAGACGGCATTACTTACAGGGAATCGAACACTGTGAAAGCTGGTGAAGATTTGCCACCTGTTTATGTGTCGCCGGATTTGGGGACGCTGGGACTTTCGGTGTGCTATGACGTGCGGTTCCCGGAAGTGTACAGGCATTTGTCATACAAAGGGGCTGATATTTTGTTCGTGCCGGCGGCGTTTACCGCTTACACTGGCAAGGATCACTGGAAGGTTTTGTTGCAAGCTAGGGCGATCGAGAATACTTGTTATACGATCGCCCCGGCACAGACTGGACACCACTACGGCCGCCGTCAAACACACGGTCACGCGATGATTATAGACCCTTGGGGTGCCATTTTGGCGGATGCTGGAGAGGAACCGGGTGTGGCGATTGCAGAAATTAATCCCGATCGACTAGAACAAGTCCGCCGCCAAATGCCGTCGCTGCAACACCGGGTTTTTCTTTGAAGGAATTTTGAGACCAATTGGTCTCAAAAATTCGGAAATTAATCCCGATCGACTAGAACAAGTCCGTCGCCAGATGCCCTCACTGCAACACCGGCTTTTTCTCTGAAGGAATTTTGAGATTAATTGGTCTCAAAAATTCGGAAATTAATCCCGATCGACTAGAACAAGTCCGCCACCAGATGCCCTCACTGCAACACCGGCTTTTTCTCTGAAGGAATTTTGAGACCAATTGGTCTCAAAAATTCAGTCCCCGTCAGGGACAACACCTGAAGAATTTTGAGCCAAACATATTGTTTAATGAAGGTTCAATGACCGTGCACTTCTGCTAAAAGGCGAATTGGCGAAAGTAGAATTGCACGAAATGCGTCTTTTTTGAAGAAATGAAACACACTCTTTCGGTTTTAGTTGAAGATGAAGCGGGTGTCCTCACTCGAATTGCTGGTTTGTTTGCCCGTCGGGGTTTTAATATTGAAAGTCTGGCCGTTGGCCCGGCGGAACAAGGGGGAGTGTCTCGGATTACGATGGTTGTACCCGGAGATGACCAGATTATCGAGCAGTTGACAAAGCAACTGTACAAGTTGATTAACGTGCTTAAAGTTCAGGATATAACGGAAATTCCCTGTGTGGAACGGGAGTTGATGTTGCTGAAAGTTAATGCTGTTAGCGGAACGCGATCGGAGATAATTGAGTTAGCTCAAATTTTTAGAGCGCGAGTGGTGGATATTGGTGATGATACGCTGACATTGGAAGTTGTCGGAGATCCCGGTAAAATGGTGGCGATCGTCCAGGTTCTGAATAGATTTGGGATTAAGGAAATTGCTCGTACTGGGAAAATTGCCCTGACGCGGGAGTCGGGGGTAAATACTGAGTTTCTCAAGTCTTTGGAAGCGAAAGTTTAAGTCAGGAGTCAGGAGTCATTAGTCATTAGTCATTAGTCATTAGTCATCAGGGCTGTTTCATTCTCACCAAAAACATGAATTTTGTAGGGGTAGTGCCCCCGTGCCTACCCCCGACCTAGACGATTCGATCGGCTGATCAGACCAAGAGGGCCGGCACGGGGAGTAGGGGTAGCACGGCCCCTAGGTCGAATGAAACAGCCCTGTTAGTCATTAGTCAGAAAGAATGTTTTAACTTTTAACTTTCGACTTCTTATTGCCAATTATCAATTACCAATGACTGATGACTAATGACTAATGACTAATGACTCCTGACTCATTACCATTTGGGTTGACTTTCTATCAAAAGTGTGGCTGCAATGCTGTCTATCGGCTTTGAGAAAAAGTATCCTTGTCCGTATTCGCATTGCAGCGCTCGGAGTAAATTAAGCTGTTCGATGGTTTCGATGCCTTCAGCAATTACATCCATGCCTAAATGACTGGCTAAAATTAAAATAGTCTGTACAATCGCTTCGTTGCCTTCATCTTCAGTCATGCGACTGACAAAAGCTCGATCGATTTTTAAAGCATCAGTTGGAAAAGTGTGCAGGCGGCTCAAAGAAGAATAGCCAGTGCCGAAATCGTCAATATATAATTGAATTTCTAAATTTTTTAATTCCGCGAGGATAGCGACTGCTGATTCGGCATTCTCCATGATGACGCCTTCAGTAATTTCTACCTTTAAAGTGCGGGGGTCAAGCTGAGTTTCTTGTAAAATTTCACGAATGCGATCGATTAAATCCGGTTGTTTAAATTGTTGGTTAGAAAGGTTGACGCTGACAGTCAACGGCGGATTTGCTGGGAATTTTTGGTGCCACTCGTGGATCTGACGGCAAGCCGATCGCATCATCCACCAGCCCATAGGTATAATCAATCTAGTTTCTTCAGCTACTAAAATAAACTCGCCAGGAGATACGACACCCCGCTGCGGGTGATACCACCGGATCAGCGCTTCAAAACCGCTGATTCTACCAGTAACTAGAGAGACGATAGGCTGATAGTAAAGCTGAAATTCCTGGGAGTCTAAAGCGCGTCGCAGGTCGTTTTCCAGTTGCAAAAGGGCGACGGCGCGAGTGTGCATACTTAAGTCAAAAACTTCGTGGCGAGCTTTGCCCAATCCCTTAGCATGATACATGGCAGCATCTGCATCTCGGAGCAGTTCTTCAGGCCGATCGTACAATATGGACAACGGGGCATTGGGAACAGGAGAGTCAGAAGATAAGCAAGACAAAGAACTTTCCCGATCGATATTTCCGAGATTTTCGGGGCTCGACAGTTTGCTGGTTTCCCTTTGATACGGAGGAAAACCAGAACAAACAATCCCAATGCTAGCACTGGTAAAAACTTGATATTCGTTAAGGTAAAAAGGCTCTGCCAGTTCCGCTTGCACTCGTTCGGCAATCTGGATCGCATCCTCGGTGCTTTTGATATTTTCCAGCAAAATAGCGAATTCGTCGCCGCCGAGACGGGCAACGGTATCTCCAGCGCGCAAACAGATTCCCAGGCGCTGCGCGATCGCGATCAGCAACCGATCGCCCACTAAATGCCCCAAACTGTCGTTAACAACCTTAAAGCGATCGAGATCGATAAACAGCACCGCAAACAAAATCTCGGGGCGGCGTTTTGAAAGATCGATCGCGTGCCCCAAGCGATCCATAAATAAAGATCGGTTGGGCAAACCGGTTAGCATATCGTGCAAAGCATCGTGTACTAACTTATCTTCTGCTATTTTGCGGAGGGTAATATCTTCGACAGTGCCTTCGTAGTAAAGTAAATTTCCGTCAGGATCGCGAACTGCGCGGCCGTTCTCGGAAACCCAGATAGTAGTGCCGTCAGCGCGGTAAACTTGGGACTCGAACTCAGACACAAAACCCTGTTTTTCGATCGCGCGCAAAAACTCGACGCGGCGGATGGGATCGAGGTAAAGTTGGCGGTCTATGTCTTGGATATTCGCGATCAATTCGGCGGCCGACTCGTAGCCGTAAATTCTCGCCAAAGCAGGGTTAGCGCTGAGGTAGCGTCCGTCGGTCGTTGTCTGGAAAATGCCTTCGATCGCATTTTCAAAGATACTGCGGTATTTCTCTTCCGCCTGTTGCAGCGCGAATTCTGCCTGCTTGCGATCGGTGATATCGGTCAACGTGCCGAGATAGCCTAGAACTTCCCCGCCTTGGGTCATTTCTGGCACTGCTTGCCAAAATACCCAGGTTGTGAAGTCACCGTTGCAAAAGCGGTACTCTAACTTACAGGGCAACTTGTCTGTTACAGCGCGATACCACTGGCTCAAAACACGATCGCGGTCTTCGGGATGCAAACTTTGGGCCCAACCTTCGCCTAGTGCCTTGGGCGCAGTCAGTCCCGCCATCTCCAAAAATCGCTCATTGACGTACAAGCAATCTCCAGCAGCGTCGGCGCGGAAAATCCCGACCGGCAGTATTTTTGCCAAGGTGTAATAGCGGTATTCGCTTTCTAGCAGCGCGCTGGCAGCTACTTTAGTCTCGGTGATGTCAAACATTGCGCCTTGAAGGATAACAGACTTGCTTGCTTCATCGCGAACTGCGGTCGCTTGATCCCGGAACCAGACGACTCGGCCGTTGCGGGCGATCGCGCGGTATTCTGAAACCAGCGACCCCTCGCAGAAGATATCTTCTCCATCGCTGAATTTCTGTGTGGCGTTTTCCACTAACACGCGGTCACGGTCTTCTGGGTGAACGAGTTTCAGCCACAGGTCGGGATCGGCTCTCCATTCAGCTACAGAATAACCTAGAAAAGTCTCGATTTGCGGGCTGATGTAAAGTTTTGCCGCCTTGCGGTTGAGGGGAGAAATGTAGGTGACAGCCGGCATTTGTTCTACCAGGGCGCAGTATTTCGCTTCTACAGTGGACAGTGCTGCTTCTAGGCGCTGCCGCTCTAATTCGGCGGCTGCCCGTCCCGCAAAGATGCTGAGAATTAATCGGAATTTGGCAAGATGTGCTTCCACCAAAGGTCGATCGTGGAAAATACAAATAATGCCTAAAGGTTCGCCGTAAGAGTTTTTCAGCAAAACTCCCAGAAAACTGCGCGCACCTGTAACTACCGGTCTGCGGTCTTCTGGAAAGGTTTCCCAGAGGTTGTCTGGACAGGAATACATTCCCCCCTCCAGCACCCGCGCTTCGGGAGTATTGGCGGTGTCGCACTCAAAGTTTGGCTGCTGTCCGTCGCTCCAAAAACTGATAACTTGCAATCTATCAGCACCAGCATCGGTGCGTGCCTTCGACTTAATCGATTTGGCAGCGACGGCGGTGCGAACTCCGAGTGCTGAGGCTAAGTGGCAAACTAAGGCATCAAAGAATTCTGCTCCCCCCGGCGAATCAGTACCTGCTAGGATTTCGCCCAGTAAATCTTCCTCTAATTGCGCGGAAGCAGTAACTTTGGGAGGATTCTCGGCATTCGGGCGATCGGGATTTTGCCCCATCGAACCCGCAATGCTCAGACTTAGCGTTTTGCTATTTCCAGGCCCCAGAATAGGCGAATAATTCACACTTAGGCGCTGTTGCTTAGCCAAGAATACAGCGCGACCCATACCTAAAACTTTACCCAAGAAGCTGTCAGTTGCCGGCAACCGATTTGAGTTGGGAAAAATCACAAAGTTTTTCCGAATTTTCAATCCGGCAGATAAATCATCGTTTAATTGTGGCAACTGCCGTTGCTCTTCGGCCGGCGGCAGACGAGGGGGCATTGGCTGCCACTTAAGATAAATCGCGGACACCACGGCTAAAGTCGTCAATAATCCCAGAAGATATGCAAGAATCTCAAAGTAAAAAAATAAATCTCGATCGAACATCGATTAGCACCGCTCGACAATTATTGTAGTTATCTGAAGCCAATCTATTTAAAAATAACTAAGTATCGTCACGGATGGGTAACGAATACAAGGTCAGATCGCCCTGAAAGCGACAAGAGAGTTAACAGTTCACAAAAAACCTGGCAATACTTGACATTACCGAACTTTTTGTATTTTTTTTCGTACAGGCTGAAACCGTACAGGTGAAATTGTAAACACATATATACGATTGTGGCACTCCTCTAAGGGGGTGAGTTTACGTTTACTTTTCTAATCATAATTAACGCTGCATTCACATCAGCATTAATCCGACTTTCATTCCAAGACCGAAACCACCCGCGTTTATCGATCTTACCCTGATAAGAGTCTTGCTTACCGACAGGCTCTAAATCCCCTAATCTGCACTTATTTGTATAATATGCTTGTGTAACTATTATGTTGATACCGACTAGCTCAGTTTTGTAAATAATAAACTTTACGATTTCGGTATGAGGAATTACACCCAAAATTTGATGCTTTTTTTGTAATTTTATATTGTGTTTATTTCTCACATTTGTGTCAATAATGAACTGAATTATTTTCCGAGCCACCAACCGCTTGATAATCAAAATGCTGGTTTTATCTTGGTAGTTTTCTAATCGTTTATTTCGTTTAAAGGTGATTTGCTGAATTTGGCGCCTGGTAGATTTTCCCTGCTCAATCTTTGACAGTAAAAATGCTTGGCGCTGATTGAAACATTGATTGATTGATGTGAGATTTTTTTGAGAATCATAAATAGTTGGAATAAATGTTGGCTTATTGGATGCCACAGCTACGAGGCGATCTATCCCTAAATCTATACTTGCTCTAAGGTGGCAATTTAAATTCACCAACGTTACAAGCTTTTGATGGGCAGCCTCAACAAAGTAGAGCGCTGTTGCAGGAACTATTCTTACCTTTATGACATCTTGGGACTTTGTAGAAATTATTATGTCACTTGGAGAGAAATGAAGTAGTCCCTTATTGGAGTCGCTCCCCCTTTTTTTTATGGATTGGTTATCAGAACTGAACAAGTTACCTGTACAGATTCTATGTTTGTATTGGGGGATGCTGGGGAGAAATGAAAATTTAGGTATATCTCGGTCATACGCTATTCTTGACTTTTGGCAATACTCCCAATCGTGAACAACTTGTTTGAAAACTTGCTTGCTACTAATATTAGCAGGGAATGATTGAGAGAAGTCTCTAGGTTTGAAGATGGCAAATAACTGTCTGATAATTTTAGTGCCACCAACTTTAGAACCCGAAGTGAAAAAGTGTGTCCTCATAAATATTTACCACGATCGTAGAGATTTTTGAACAGAAATGATAAGCCATCAAACTGTTTATAAAACTGATGCTGCCGATCTATGTAATGCCTTTCAACAACCCTCATAAATTTTGGGATAAACGAAAAGTTTTTTGTTGCTTTGCTAAGCAATGTACAATAAAGTCTAGGGATTATCTGATCTAGTGTAACACTCATGATGAAAGCGATCGTTTTTCAAACCCCCGGAAGCCCGTCCGTATTGAAAGTGCAAGATATCCCCGCCCCTACTATACAAAGAGAAACTGAAGTTTTGGTGCGGTTGCGAGCGGCGGGTATCAATCCGATAGATACTAAGTTGCGATCGCGCGGCACTTTTTACCCCGATAAAGCTCCTCACGTTTTGGGGTGCGACGGTGCTGGAGTCGTAGAGGCTATCGGTGCTGGTGTGCAAAGTTTCCAAGTGGGAGACGAGGTTTTTTTCTGCAATGGCGGTTTGGGCGGATCGATCGGGACTTATGCCGAGTTTGCCGTTGTAGACGAACGCTTTCTCGCCCTCAAGCCTGCTGCTTTAAGTTTTGCCGAGGCGGCGGCGGCACCGTTAGTTTTAATTACAGCTTGGGAATCGCTGTACGATCGAGGGCGCTTGCAAGCCGGTCAAAAGGTGCTGATTCAAGCTGGTGCCGGCGGTGTCGGCCACGTCGCGGTACAGTTGGCAAAGTTGCAGGGGGCAGAGGTTTGTACGACTGTTAGTTATGAGGAAAAAGCCAATTTTGTCAAGCACCTAGGTGCAGATTCAGTTATTTTATACAAAAACACCAATGTTGTCGATGAGGTTTTGACTTGGACTCAAGGACAAGGAGTTGATTTGGCTTTCGATACAGTCGGGGGAGAAACTTTTTACCAAACTATTCCGGCGGTGAAAATTTATGGAGATTTAGTAACAATTTTGGAACCCGATCCAGCTTTGGGCAATTTGAAAACAGCGAGAATGCGGAATCTGCGAATTAGTCTGGAATTAATGTTGACACCGATGCTAGAAGGTTTGGTGGAGGAACAGGAACAGCAGGCTCATATTTTGCAGAAGTGTGCTCGTTTGTGCGATCGCAACTTGCTAAAAATTCACGTCAGCAAAACTTTCCCTCTCGAAGAAGCGCAAGCCGCTCACGAACTGTTAGAAACAGGCTCAGTAACTGGTAAAATAGTGCTTGAAATTGGGGGCTAAAAATACGGATTGTTAAATTTGCGGGTTGAAGAATCGCGGGCGATCGCCTCAAGCGACGGGGCCATCCGTTCCATTGTCAATCGGAACACTTTTGGGCTTGGGGGCAGTTGGGGAAAGCGATCCACTCAAGCGATCGACTCTACCTCAAGCTGTGATTCGCGAAGTTGCCCGGGCTCGAACATGGACTATCGGCGGCAGAATGGCTCCAAGACTGAACCCAAGCTAGATAGTCTTCGTGCAGTTAGTTTGAGCGGATGAGGCGTGGCTGTAGACGGAGCGAGGCGATTCACTCACTCGTGAGAACCTGCGATATACCTCCATCGTGGGACTAATTCGGTAAGTCAGCGACATCTGGAATGGAATCTAATAGCACGGATGCACCCGAAATGTGAAATTTCTTACCTGTATACAAGATCGGGCTAAAAGTTGAGCAATCAAGCTCTTTGTCATTAAGCAGCAATCACATTACCATCCCGATCAATCACATTACCATTCCGATCAATCATATTACCAGCCTGATCAATCCATATACCGCCGCTCAATCGCTCAATATGATTTTTGGTATTTGAAGAAATAGCATTATATATGATAGAATCCTCTATAGAATCCTCTATAATCTCATAAAAAATATTACATTTTATGGGAAATAATTGTACATGAATAGAGTTAGGAACAATAAGTTCTCTAACGCTCGGCCAAGGCGCATTTTCAATCTCTACTACATACTTAAATCCATAAACCTTGTCATAATCTGGATGGTCTGATTTGTTGGTATTATAAAAATTGACAAAATCACGTAAAGCATTTTTAAGTGGTTCTTCTACGTTATAGTTGTGAGACCTATTTGCTGCGCTGGTTAGGGGGACAAGATTGTCTGTTACTCCTTGACCACCAATCTCCTGATTCCACATATGTCCTTTGATAAAATTGTACTCTGGATATTTCATCCGTAAGAATATTGTAATTGGTTCAAGTTGATCCTGTCCTGGGACACTACCTCGTTGATTAAAAGCTCCGGGCAAAAGTATCACTGACACTTTATCACTCATAAGACCGCTACTGTTGTTACCACTACTATCGGTAAAATCATATTGTCTTGTTGAGAAAGTCGCGCCAAAGTAGGGAGGAAATGTGTATAACGGTGGTCGTTTCCGCCTGTTACTGCAACGGTTTTCTTGTGCCTTTTGGATATTCTTTTGAATTTTACTTAACATGATAAATTCTCCTGCCTAGCGATCTAAATTTATTTGTGCGAACATACTCAGTTTTCTTGTTTTTTTTGGGGAGAATGGAGTTTGATGCACTATTCAGTCTAGCAACTTTAGCAAACAGGACTAAATCACCGAATCGAAACCCCCGAAACCTTTATTCCCCAGTTACCCACTGAACGGGTACATTCAATCAGATAGGTTACCTATGAAAGGGGATTGATACCGAAGTATTCTTGCAACTTCGGGAACAAATCTTTTGACAGATCTCCTTGGTAGTAGATTTGCCCATTTCGCTTGGACACAAACAGCATTTCATTATGACCCCAGCCACCTCCAGCCACTCCATAGACAAATAAGCGATCGCCAACTTGATAAGTCCAGTCTCCGAGTAAATCATTGAAGTCTTCGTTTGAATCAGCGATCGCTAGCAACCCCCTACTAAGACGGAGTATCCAACCGCCAGAACCAAGGAAAAAGGATGCCAAAAACTGTTCCGCTTCCTTTAACCCTTGCAGTGCCTCCATCGCCATGTTGCAGCCTTCTTGGCTTTGTATTTCATATACTGTAAATACTTGTGCAGATACACTATCTCTGATAATTTCCTGTCTTTTGCTAATAATCCTATGGCCTTCGGGTGAATCCTTTAGTGCTCCATCCAATAAACCATTTGCAAAATTAACAATTGATTTTGAGGGTAAACGAATGGGCGTTTTTGGTGGTTGTGTAGGCGCATCAGGCTCGTCAGGCTTAGTAGGGGTTGGGATACCTAAGACCGATTCTACAGGCCCTAAATCCTTTGTAGGCCATTTATCAAGAGCACCTTTCAGCACATCTATGGCTCGCTGTATTTGTTGTGAAACCTCATCGGCTTCACGCTCACATTCTTTTTGTTCCTCCTCATCACCATCATCATTGTCAGGATCTAGATCTTGACCTTCTGAAGGATTTTGCCGTACAAACCACTCCAGCAAAATATGTGTCTGGAACAAAGTAATCATTGAGAAGAGCGGTACAAATACCCAACCAGCCACTCCCCCGATCATCAACCCAACCAGCCCGACCAATCCGGCGACTTTATCCTTGAGATCTGTTAAGACGCTTAGAGGGTTTGGACTATCTACATATCTTTTTGCGGTTTCCTCTATCTCAATCCACAATCCAATTATTTTATCTTTATCGTCCTTTGGGATTTCTTCGCCCTCTGTTTTTCCAGCTTCCTCGAAAAATTTTGTGATTGCTTCTACCAAACTTGGATCGACAAGCAAGCCTAATCTAGATGTTTCCTTTTCTCGTCCTTGTGCTATCTCAGCCGCGAACTCGTTTGTGTAGCTTCCGATACGTTCAATGAGCGGGGTGAGTATATCGCTTGGCACAGGTGTCTTCCCACTTGGAGGCAATGCCGGTCTGCTTTCTGGGTTACCTGAGTTTCTGTAAAGGGCTTTAATGATGCTCTTACCCTCTTCCCAAACATCATTGGAAAGTTCCCAAATAATCACTCCCTGCGCTCCCACATCCTTTAAGAAATTCAGTTTGCTAACAGCAGTGTCTGGAGTTTCAAAGTAGATATTGTGAGTATACGGGTAATTTCCTGAAGCAGAGATAAAAGGAGGTCTAGGTGTACTTCCCGACACTTTAATATTGCCATTGGCAGCCCTATGAGCATCTGGAAATTGAGCCAGGATATCTTTGTACCGAATAGATTTATACCCTGGAGGTACTTCACCACTCAGGTCATCAGGATCTTTCCCGTAGGCAAAGTCATAGCCATAGATTGGAACTCCTCCCGCTATCTTATCTCTGGGTATATTTTGTCCCTTACCTTGCCAGTTCACAAATAATGGGTTCGTCCAGTACCAGAGAGTATCTTCCACAGAAAGAATCGGATTATTGACGGGGCCTTGATCTTGATTTTGGGGATCGGGCCACTTCCCCTGTTGCTCTCGCAGATAAGACTCTTGATTGCGTATTTTAAGAAGCGCTGACTGAGGTCCGACTGGAGACGCATTCCACGAACCCGTCAGATCATAGGTCATAATCGCAAGCCAATCAGTATAGTCTGCTAATTTCGGATCGTAGTTATTGCCATACCATGAGGTGCCAAAAATAGCTGCGGAAACCAGTTTATCAGGCATCGCTTGCTTTAATTTTTGAGCAAATGAAGTTAATGCAAATCCTGCTGGGTGGGGGCCATCCGCTTTTGCTCTTCCTCCCATATCTCCTTGACCGGGCTTACCCCACCAGCACTCTAAATCCAGGTCTACGCCATCGAGATTGTTTGACTTGACAAAATTGACTACATTTTGTACGGCGAGATCCAGAAGTGGATTATCGGGATTATTTCCTATAGAAGTCATCAAATTGAGAAATCCATAATCAACTGCACCTCCCAGTGCAATTAAGATTCTGGTGCCGTTTCGATGTCCAGTGTTGACCACATCTGAGAGGACTGCCTTAACCTCCTCCAAGGACTTTGGTTCAAACTCACCGAGATTTACCTCACTAAACATGAGAAACGAGACGATGCCGTGGGTGATGTATCGATACATCTCATCATTGGCATAGTTAAATCCCTCTTTCTTTCTCCAAGTAGGAATATAGGCAATGATTTTAGCTTGTGCGGTCGGCGTGTGAGGTGTTAGATCGTACAACTCATCGTAAAACCGCCAACCATTATGATCTGCATCCCCTACCCCTGGTTCTGAAGCCTCGAAGTTGGCATAAAAGATATTGCCTTGGTATTTGACCATTGCTCCTGTCTGGTATCCTTCGCTTTTAGCTACCCAGTCAGGAACGTTTGAATAATCTGTAGAAATTCCCATTTTTCAAGTTCTTTCGCTAAATATAAATCCAGGGGTTGGTATTAATTACAGAAGGTTAGTTTGAGTTACTAACCTTCTGTATCCTCAATAACTGCAATTAAAATCAGCTATTCCTACGGCGATTCAGGTTTATGGAATTTGAGGTGTTTGCCCAACTTGTAATTGATTGGGCTATCGAGCGTTACTAGGGTGTGCCAAACACCTGAGTCCAGTAATGCTTGTAGTTGACGCTACCCTGATCGTTTTCCAAAAAGTAGTAACCGACCCCAAGCTCTCGATAGGTAGAATTCAGAATGTTGTCACGATGTCCTGAGCTATTCATCCAGCCTTTAATGGCATCTTCTGGTGTAGAGTGGCCAGCAATAATGTTTTCCGCCACTCGTGAGTAATGATAACCTTCCGCTCTGACCCGCTCCCCCATTTGGCGGTGATCAAAAAAGTCCTGCATTGCCATGCTCCGGCTGTGTTTCTGTGCAGCAGCAGTCAGTTGGGAATTAAGTGTGAGCGGAGATAAACCCACTTTACCGCGCTCATTGTTTGTAAGGTCTAGGATTCTTTTCAGAACATCATTATCTGAACCAGTTGAATTACCTACTCCCACTTTTTTAAATGACGAGATAGTATCATTAAGTTCATTGTTGAAGCTGGGATATTCGCCTGGTCCAAGTCGGAGGCTTCGTCCCTGGAATTTTGAATGTTCAAAAAAGTCCCAAGTGCCGGAGTAAACTTTAATCGAGGATATTTTGTCGTTCCAAAAATCTCCAATCCAGGAAGAGTCCTGCTCAAGAGAACCGGATTTAGTTCCAGAGAAATTGGAATCTGTAAAGATTTCGACTGACATAATTAACGCTCCAAAAATTGAAAAATAGTTATCTCTGGCTTCTTCGGGTCAATATAAATCCCTTGGCAAGTGTTAGTTGCAGAAGGTCAGTTTGATTGGCTAACCTTCTGCACTCTTAATAACTGCTATTAGCAGTGGTTAGTTTGACAAGCTTTCCAAATCTGTTAAGCAGGAATTTGAAGTTTCTGACCAATTTGCAAACTTGTAGGGGAAACGCCAGGATTTGCACCTGCAATTTTGTTCGCGTTCGCATCGCTACCATCACCATAGTAGGCAAGTGCAAGATTGGAAAATGTATCTCCAGACTCTACAGTATGTTGACAGGGGGGTTGACCTTGTTTACTGGACATATTTTTTTCCTTGAAAGATTATTGACGTAGTTGTGTTAGATAAGTAGTTAGACAGAATTAACTACACAAATACATAAATGCAATCATCCTAAATTAGCGACGGGTGCATCTACTAATTTAGTCTTTCGCCTCACAGCACCTCTTTCAGGACACTTTGGCAGAATTTAGGAGAATTTGTGGCGAGGGCGGGCGATTGACAAAAAAAACCCGGCCAAAATTGGTCGGGAGTTAGATCCCGTCTCTGGATTCAATTTAAATGCGTAGCAGCTTATATACAGCGTATTCCAGGTTTATGAAATACACCTAGAATACGCTGTATATCAAATCCGTTGGCATCGGAACGATTCATCTGTCTCTTCCGTTTCTCTGTATCCTCTGCGCCCTCTGCGGTTTAATTCGGTTCTATAAACAAGAGCGAAAACCGCATAGAGAAAATGCCATTGTCGATCGACAAATTAGGGCGTCAACTGCTCAAGTTGACACGACGAAAGGCACGGCGCCGTGTCGTAATTGGGGGTAACTAACGGCGATTAACTTGTAACCAAATTTCCAGCGTCACCAGCAGCCACAACTTCAGCCCGTAGCGGGGAAAAACTTCGCCCCGATAGTTTAGCCACTCGCGGATTAGTGTTTGATCGAGGTAAGGCGCGATCGCCGCATGACGATTCAGCAACAACGATCGCGCTTGCCGCTGCCAATCCCTCAAAAACCACTGCTGCATCGACATCACCATCCCACTTTTCGGACGGTTGACAATCACATCGGGTAGCAAATCCGCCACAGCAGCCTTGAGAACCGCTTTTTCCTGCGCGCCCGAAAGCTTGTACTCTGGCGGAATTTGCAAACTCAGTGCCACCATCCGCGCATCGAATAGGGGCGATCGAGCTTCCAATCCCGCCGCAGCCGTGAGATTATTCACTTTGGTCAAAATGTAATCGGCTCCCTTAAACTCAATATTGAGCCGCATCAACCGATTCAAAAACGTCGTTTCTGTCTGTTGCAATTCCTCAGCAAAGACGGAAGGCGCATTCTTCACCTTTTCCCAAACCTCCGGCTTCAGCAAACGTGGCAAATCCACATAGCATTTCTGAAACGAAGTCAAGTAAGCTGCGATCGGATCTGGTTTACCCTGAATCGAACCATACAAACTATTCAGCAGCATCGGCTTATTTTTCGGCCCGCCAAAGCACGGATCGCCGCCTTCGCCATTCAGTACCACATCTGCGAATTGCTTTGCCGATCGCCCCAACAGCAAATTGGGAACCGTCAAGCCTTCCCCCACCGGATCATCCATCGCCGCCAGCGTTTCCGGTAGCAACTCCCAAATTTGCTTTGGCGAAACCTCTAAAATATGGTGCTCAGTACCGCAATGTGCCGCAACGAGGTTGGCAAATTCAATCTCGCTGGGATATTGAGCGCCAAAGTGCATCGAAAAAGTGTGCACCGGGCGATCGTGCAGTCTTGTGGCGATCGCCGCGACGCAACTTGAATCAATACCACCCGAAAGATATGCTGCGACTGGTTCGCCCGCTGGTAGCGCTTCCTGCACCAGTTGTTCCAAAAGCGATCGCACTTGTTGACTATGCCATTCCAAAGGGCGATCGGCGTTAGTAATTTGCTCCTGTGGCTGCCAGTATCTCTGGGCCTCAATATCCGGTAAGTACAGGTAGCTACCGGGCCGCAACTCTCGCACGGCTTCCCACAGCGTTTGTGCTCCGGGTACAAATGCACAGCACAAGTAGTCGCGCAAAGCAACTAAATCAAGTTCTCGATCGTGATACGGATTGAGCGATCGCAGTCGAGGCGCAATCCAGCGAGTCGTTCCTGTACGGGTGTAATAGAGGGTTTTTGCTCCCACGCGATCGCGCCCCAGACACAAGGTTTGCTCGTCTCGATCCCACACAGCAAGGGCAAATTGTCCTGAGAGCAAGCTCAGTGTTTTAGTACCGTACTGTTCCCATAGCCGCGCGACGATCGCCAAATCGGTCAATCCCTCGGTATCAATCTGTTGTTTGAGCATTGGGGTGCGATCGAAGCAGCAGTCACCTACCAGCACAAATCGCTGATTGGGGCTGAAGGTGGGTTGAGCTCCGATTATGGCAAAACCGGAAGTTGCCCAAGTTGCAGGGTGCGATCGGACTTCTGGGCCCCAAGCAATGACCCAATTCGGGTAGATAGACTTCTGAGTCTGCATTTTAAATAAAACATCTCCCATAATTATTGTGGAACAGGCATCTTTCCTGTTCAAAACAGGCTTTTCTACAGGTGACTATTAGCTTAAAAAATATTAGAAAGTAACTTATAAATCAATCTAAAAATAGCTGTGCCAGCGATCGCACCCAAAGCACCCAACCATCCCACAAACAACACGCCAGTGATCGGAGAATTCGGATAAATCGCACCTGCAGCCGTCTGTAAAACCGGGAAAAACCACAGCAAAGCCACAGTACCAGCGCCAATAATCAACATCTCAGTTTGTTCGATCGCCCTGCGATACTGGCCGTAAATCAAACCCGCCACAATCATCCCCAACAATCCGATACTCAAGCCCGGAGAGGGCAGCAAACTCGTCAGGGCGATCGCCAGCACCCCCGCCTCAAAACCCGTAAACGCCGCCCCCGACAAAACCTCCCAAATCGAAAAAGTCGCTCTCTGCGAAGGTTGCAGCCCTCCGGGAGGTGTTGCAGGAACCCGTACAGGAGGCTGCTGAGTCGGTGGTAGCTGCTGAGTCGGTAGGGGAGTCGGAGTCCGTAGGGTCGGCGGCTGCACGACGATGTTAGGCTGTTGAGGCCGAGACATCAGAGCCGCTTCCACCTCACTGGCAGATTGAAACCGCTGGCTGGGAGCTGATAATAACATTCGATCGAGAACATGAGCCAAACCCGAACTTACCTGCACCCGCGACTGCCAATTCCACTCATTTCTGTAACTATCAAAAAGCTCCGTCGGTTGCAAACCACTCAGCAAAGTAATACAAGTCACAGCCAAAGCATACAAATCCGTTGCCGGATAAACTTCTTGCCCGCTCATCTGTTCTGGCGGAGCATAACCCAAAGAATAAATACCAGTCGAAGCTTTTACACTTCCAACACTTTGTGTTACTTGTTTAACCGCCCCAAAATCTAATAAATAAAGCCGACCGTTTTTACCCCGCATAATATTAGCAGGTTTAATATCCCGGTGAATCGAACCGCGAGAGTGTACAAAATCGAGAACCTTCAAAATTTCCCGCAGCACCTCCACCGTTTCCGCCTCCGAAAATCGGCCTTTAACAGCTAGTTCATCCTCCAAATTTTTACCGTCAATAAATTCTTGAACCAGATAGAAAAACTGATCGTTTTTTCCCGGCTGCAAACTCGTAACAGTCAGCTCAAAAAACGCCAGCAAACTCGGAATTTGCGAATGTTCGTTTCCCAGTTCTTCCAGCACCGCCGCTTCCCGTTCAAACAGAGTTTGAGCGATTTTTAGCTGGGGCGGAGTCAGACTTACCGACGGCTGCAAAAGTTTAGCAACGCACTGCCGCATCGCCGGAGTATCCCGGTCTCTGGCCAAAAACGCCGCCCCAAAACCGCCTTGACCCAACAACCTCACGGGCAAATAGCGGCCCCTCAAAATCATGGGCATCCCGCAAGCGGTGCAAAACTTTTGCTGCACCGTTTTCAGCCGCGAACTGTCATCGAGGTCGGGAAAAGAGTTTTGAGGGCGCGGGCAGCCCGGGCGGGTGCAGTAAACTTCCATTTTTGTTTGCTAAGAAGAGGGAAGAAGGAAGAGGAAAGAAGGAAAAGGGAAGAACGAAGAAAAAGTGATGGTTAAACCAGATTTCGATTTCTCAACTAACCGCGAACTGCTAACTGCCAGCGACCTAAGAGATTAACTTCCCGCCGAGTTGGGAGTTCCTATTTCTATGAATCCCAAATCGAGCGCCGGGGGTTCTTTCTTCTCCAGGATGGTCGAATAAGTAGCAAACTGAGGCAAAATTTCATTGCTGAAAGCCTCTGCTGCTTTAGAACGGTAGCGGTTCGGGTTGTAAATCAGCGACAAAATCCGAGTTACCAAAACTTCGTCCATTTGAGATTTGTGCAAGACGCCCATGAGCAACTCTTTTTCGATCGCCGAAACCGAGACAAATGCAGCTCCCAGCCCCGACTGAACGGCATTTTTAATGGCTTCGATCGAATTTAGTTCCATCTCTATTTTCAAGCGGCGCGTGTCAATGCCGCAGCGAGTCAGTACCTGATCGATTACTTTGCGGATCGTAGACTGCGAATCGAGGGATATAAACTGCAATTTGTAAAGGTCTTCTTTTTGGATAGTTTCTTGTTGTACCATCGGGTGAGATGGAGGAAGAATCAGAGCCAGTTCGTCCTCAGCGTAAGGAACAATTTCTAAAGCTTCTACAAGTTCGGTAGGAATTTCTCCGCCAACAATTGCCAAATCGATTTGCCCGTTGGCCACACTCCACGCCGTGCGGCGGGTCGAGTGAACGTGAAGCTGTACTGCTACATCCGGGTACTTTTGGCGAAACATCCCAATCATCCGGGGCAGCAAATAGGTTCCCGTTGTTTGAGAAGCGCCGACGATCAAAGTACCACCTTGGAGATTTTGCAAGTCTTCCAGAGCTCGACAAGTTTCCTGGCAAAGCGATAAAATTTTCTCGCCGTAACTCAGCAGCAGGTGTCCGGCTTCGGTTAGTTGCGCCCGCCGCCCCCCCCGGTCAAACAGTGGCACGTCCAATTGTCTCTCTAAGTTTTGCACCTGCAAGCTAACTGCTGGCTGGGATACATAGAGGCTGTCCGCGGCGCGTTTGAAGCTTCCTTCAGAGGCGATCGCCTTGAGAATGCGTAACTGGTCTAAAGTGAAAGGAAGGTCAGACATATATCTAAATTGTCAGTTGTCAGTTGTCAGTTGTCAGTTGACGGTTGACGGTTGACTGTAGGCAGCGAACAGCAAACAGCGAACAGTCAACAGCGAACAGTCAACAGCGAACAGCGAACAGTCAACAGCGAACAGTGAACAGTTAACTGACTGATAACCGCTGAATGCTCCCATAGATACTTTGTGACACAATTTGGCCGAGAATCAATAACTTTTCTTAATATTTGCAATGACGATCGACTTGGCGCTCGACTCCCACTTAGTTATTCTGGGCTTGTTACTGGTTTTTGCGATCGCCCACAGCGGTTTAGCAGCCCTCCGGCCCAAAGGTGAAAAGCTGATCGGGCCGAGACTTTACCGCGTTTTGTTTGCCCTTGTCAGTTTGCCGCTAGCCGTCATTCTGATTGTCTACTTTTTCAACCACCGCTACGACGGCGTACAGCTTTGGCAAGTACAGGGCGTCCCCGGAGTTAAACCCGCAGTTTGGATACTTTCGGCAATTTCCTTTCTGTTTCTGTACCCAGCAACTTTCAACCTCCTAGAAATTGCCGCCGTCCAAAAGCCCCAAGTTCACCTCTACGAAACTGGCATCATTCGCATCACCCGTCACCCGCAAATGGTGGGACAAGTGATTTGGTGCGTGGCCCACACCCTGTGGATTGGCACTAGCTTTACCCTCGTCACTTCCATCGGTTTGGTACTTCACCACCTGTTCGGAGTGTGGCACGGCGACAGGCGGCTTCAGGCTCGTTTTGGAGAATCCTTTGAAACCATCAAATCTCGAACCTCAATCATGCCTTTTTTGGCAATCCTACAAAAGCGTCAAACCCTTGATTTGCTTGAGTTTCTTCGCCCTTCCTATCTAGGTGTAGTCATTTTTACGGGCCTGCTGTGGCAAATTCATCCTTTTTTGATGCGTGTCACTAGGAACATATACTGGTAGCATGATCCCTAGGATAGAAAAAAATTATTAAATTTTGAGGGCTCATGGTGTTGTCGGTTAGCGAACGCACTTTTGCACAAGAGGTGTTTCAAGCCTCTACCCCCGTTTTAGTTCACTTTTCCGCCCCCTGGTGCGGTTTGTGCCGCGCGATCGACCCCACGCTTAAGAGTTTTGAGGCACAGTGGGCAGGAAAAGTCAAGCTCGTAGGGGTGAATGCCGATCAATGTTTCAAGTTGGCCCACACTTATCGGCTGACAAGTCTGCCCACGCTGATTTTGTTTGAGGGCGATAAAGTTCGATTTAGATTTGAAGACTACCAAGGACGCGAGGAACTGCGGCGGACTCTGGATTCCTGGATGCTGGCGGCTCACGTAGTTTCCCCATCTCAACGGCTGCAACTTCAGGAAGTAGCCAACAGGTAACGGTTCCAAGGCATTCGGCTCTTGTTGAGAAGGTCTTCGGCTTTTATGTCGGAAGCAGAAGGCTTTCCCCATTTTTCCATCAACTATCCCACAGCAAAATAAATGTCCCCGTCTTGAAGGTACAGAACTGTGAGATTTGTCGTAGAGTTTTAGTTTGCACCTGAATAATTTTCGGCGTTTATTGCGATCGTCTCGCTTGCGATGAAAAAAGTAGTGCGATCGTCTTGCTCGCGATGGCACTCGGCTATAGCAATACTTAGAGAATTGGATCGAGTATTTTGGCCTAGTCGCGCAGGCGTGTGCCACAATTTGTAAAGAATTGTGGCACTATCTAGTAGAAACTTTAAACTACCTATCAGTCATGGAACTGCTTTATCAATACGCTTGGCTGATCCCAGTCCTGCCACTGGCAGGCGCAATGCTAGTAGGTCTAGGCTTAATCACCTTTAACCAGGCAACCAACAAACTCCGACAAGCGAATGCGATATTAATCGTCTCCACACTCGGAGGGTCAATGGTACTCTCCTTCGCATTGCTGTGGAGTCAACTACAGGGCCACGCACCCTACACCCGCAGTATTCAGTGGGCTTCTGCTGGCGACTTCTCGCTGAATATGGGCTATATCATTGACCCCCTGACGGCGGTGATGCTGGCGATCGTCACTACGGTCGCCTTTTTGGTGATGATTTACACCGACGGCTACATGGCTCACGATGATGGGTACGTGCGCTTTTACGCCTACCTGAGCATCTTCAGCGCGTCGATGTTGGGTCTCGTAGTCAGCCCGAACATCGTTCAGATTTACATTTTTTGGGAACTGGTAGGTATGTGTTCGTACCTGCTAGTCGGATTTTGGTACGATCGCAAACCCGCTGCTGACGCTTGCCAAAAAGCTTTTGTCACCAACCGCGTCGGCGACTTCGGCCTACTGCTGGGCATCCTCGGCATTTACTGGGCCACCGGCAGCTTTGAATTTGAGGTGATGGGCGAACGCCTGCACTCCTTAGTCGAATCCGGCGCCCTCAGCGCGACTCTGGCGACAATCTTCGGCGTCCTGATATTTTTGGGCCCAGCAGCCAAATCCGCTCAATTCCCCCTCCACGTCTGGCTACCAGACGCAATGGAAGGCCCGACACCGATTTCGGCCTTAATCCACGCCGCGACAATGGTAGCCGCCGGCGTATTCCTGATCGCTCGGATGTACCCGGTGTTTGAAGGGCTGCCGGCAGTCATGAATTTGATCGCCTGTACCGGCTGTTTTACGGCATTTATGGGTGCTTCGATCGCGATTACCCAAAATGACATCAAAAAAGGCCTCGCCTACTCCACCATCTCCCAACTCGGTTACATGGTGATGGCAATGGGCGTCGGCGCTTACAGTGCCGGACTTTTCCACTTGATGACTCACGCTTATTTCAAAGCAATGCTGTTCCTGTGTTCAGGTTCAGTGATTCACGGTATGGAAGCAGTTGTAGGCCACAACCCTGCACTCGCTCAAGATATGCGAGTTATGGGCGGCTTGCGGAAATATATGCCGATTACCGCTTCTTGCTTTTTAATCGGAAATTTGGCAATCTGCGGAATTCCGCCGTTTGCTGGTTTTTGGTCAAAAGACGAAATCCTCGCCAGCGCCTTCGCAGCAAATCCCGCTCTGTGGGCTGTTAGCTGGCTGACGGCCGGGATGACCGCGTTTTATATGTTCCGAATGTATTTCAGCACCTTTGAGGGCGAATTCCGGGGCAATGACAGCGCCATCAAGCAGCAACTCCTGCAACCCGGTCTTGTTTTTGGCCCGGGAGCGATGAACGTTAAGGAATTGGCATCGACTGGCGACAGTCACGATGAGCACGACCATTTGCCTCACGAATCTCCTTTGACAATGGCTCTGCCGTTAGTGTTGCTGGCAGTACCTTCTGTGTTTATCGGTTTTCTCGGTACGCCGTTTGCCAATTATTTCGAGCAGTTTGTTCGCGCTCCAGGGGAATCTCTCGAAGAAGTTTTGGAACACGCTGCTGAGTTCAATTTGACGGAATTTTTGATTATGGGCGGAAGCTCTGTAGGTATTGCTTTGTTGGGCATTACTTTGGCTTCTCTGATGTATTTGAGCCGTAAAATTGACGCAAGTGCGATCGCCCAAAAAATCAAACCGCTTTACGAGTTCTCCCTCAACAAGTGGTATCTCGACGATATCAACGATTTTCTCTTTGTCAAAGGCAGCCGCCGTTTAGCGCGGCAAGTCATGGAAGTTGATTTGCGAGTCGTCGATGGTGTCGTCAACCTGACCGGTTTGGTCACGCTGATTACCGGCGAAGGTTTGAAATACTTTGAGAGCGGTCGCGCTCAGTTTTATGCCCTGATTGTGTTTGTCGCAGTTCTGGGTTTTGCGATCGTTTCTGGAGTTAGTTAAATCGGTAGGGACACGGCATTGTCCAAATGGTGTCAACAAACAGGTAAAACCGATAGTCCGACAGTCCGACAGGGAATGAATTCCCTGTCTCAAAGCTAAAGTCCTCGCTATGAGGACTGAAGAACTCCTTAAACCTCTTATTGTGGAACAGGCCGGAAAGCCTGTTCAATACTGGCTTTTTGGGAGATATCTATTAGTCCTCTTGAGAGGACTTTCGCTATTAGCCAGGGGTTGAAACCCCTGGCGGACTCGCGGACTTGCAAATGATCGGCTTAAGTTGACACGCCTTGGGCAATGCCATTTCCCACCAGAAGATATTTTAAGAACGGGTATTATCTCAATAACTCACCATTGACAATTAGCCAATAGAAATAAATCTTTCATTAAAATTCACTGTTGCGATCGCATAATTTGTCCAAATAATAGCAAAAAAAAATGTTCCGTCTAAAGAAAGTATAAAATTTAGGCCAAAATTGGCAAAATGTGTTTAAACCTAATAACTGATGGATCATTTTAAAACGCAATGGATACAGCTAACTTTCCCTGGTTAACAACAACAATTCTGTTTCCCATTGCTGCGTCCTTGCTGATTCCTTTAATTCCCGATAAGGATGGCAAGACGGTGCGGTGGTATGCCCTAATTGTGGGTTTGATCGATTTTGCCCTACTTGTTTACGCTTTTTACACTCAGTACGACTTCAGCAATCCAGATTTGCAACTGGTAGAAAGTTATACTTGGGTGCAGCAACTCGATTTGAATTGGTCGGTGGGTGCTGACGGTTTGTCGATGCCGCTGATTTTGCTGACTGGTTTTATTACTACGCTGGCTACTTTAGCAGCTTGGCCGGTCACATTTAAACCGAAGCTTTTTTACTTTTTGATGCTGACAATGTACGGCGGCCAAATCGCAGTTTTTGCCGTGCAGGATATGTTGCTGTTTTTCCTGGTTTGGGAACTGGAATTAGTCCCGATTTACCTGATTTTGTCCATCTGGGGCGGCAAGAAGCGCCTCTACGCAGCAACGAAGTTTATCCTGTACACCGCAGGCGGTTCGCTGTTTATTTTGCTTGGCGGGCTGACGATGGCGTTTTACGGCGATACGGTGACTTTCGATATGCGGGCGATCGCAGCTAAAGATTACGCCCCCAATGTAGAATTGATACTGTATACAGGTTTCTTAATAGCTTACGGCGTCAAACTGCCAATTTTTCCGCTGCACACTTGGCTCCCTGACGCTCACGGCGAAGCAACCGCACCCGCCCACATGTTGCTAGCAGGAATTCTGCTAAAAATGGGCGGCTACGCTTTGCTGCGGATGAATGCGGGAATGCTCCCCGATGCTCACGCTACCTTCGCGCCCATCTTGGTAATTTTGGGTGTGGTTAACATTGTTTACGCGGCATTAACTTCTTTTGCTCAACGCAATTTGAAGCGTAAAATTGCTTATTCTTCGATTTCGCATATGGGGTTTGTGTTAATCGGGATAGCTTCGTTTACCGATTTGGGTGTTAGCGGTGCAATGCTGCAAATGGTTTCCCACGGTTTAATCGGGGCGAGTTTGTTCTTTATGGTGGGTTGCACTTACGATCGCACTCACACGCTCATGCTCGACGAAATGGGCGGTGTAGGACAGAAAATGCGTAAGGTTTTTGCGATGTGGACTGCTTGTTCTATGGCTTCTTTGGCTTTGCCGGGAATGAGCGGTTTTGTAGCAGAATTAATGGTGTTTGTAGGTTTTGCAACGAGCGATGCTTACAATCCAGTATTTAAGGTTTGCGTGGTATTTCTAGCTGCTGTCGGGGTGATTTTGACTCCGATTTATCTCCTGTCAATGCTGCGTGAAATCTTCTACGGGCCTGAAAATAAGGAATTGTCCGATCACGAGGAATTGGTGGATGCGGAACCGCGAGAAGTGTTTATTATTGCGGCTCTGTTAGTGCCGATTATTGGTATCGGTTTGTATCCGAAGATGCTGACTCAGGTTTACGATGCAACTACTGTTCAGTTGACTGCAAAATTGCGCGATTCTGTGCCGTCGCTTGTGGCTAAGGCTGCTGCGGATAAAACTGTGTCTCTGCGTGCTCCGGCGATCGAGCCGAGCAAGTTGTGATTTGAACGAGATTTAGGAATAAAACCCCCAAACCCGATTTTAAAATCGGGTTTGGGGGTTTTATATTTTTTTGGGGCTGGAGCTTGTCTATTAGGCGTTGCTTAATACAGGTATGAATTCAAGATTTCCCAATTGCTATAAGCCCAGTATGGTGAGTTTTGTAACTTCAAGCGAAAAGTTGATTCATACCGTGAATCAGCAACGCCTTAGAGGTTGGCGTCAATTTGCGATGATGTTATATTTGAGATGTTCCGTCTTAACAATTTGATACTCAAAGAGAATGACAGAATATAATATTTTAAAGCATTATGTCCAGCCACTTTATCTCAACGTTTTACACGGTAACTTTTTACGACGGATTGACAAAGAATATGTAGATGCGTTTGTGGACTCGACAAGAGTTGCTTTATATGAAGTAACTGACAAAGAACTTATCCAGATGTATAACCGTTGTTGGAGGCATACAATTAGTGCAAGTTGGCTTTGTGGAATTGGGCGCTTTCCACAACATCTCAAGAAAATTGAAAGTTTGCTGATTCCAAGTCAAACTTGTTATGCAGGACAATTTCATTGTTTTGCATTAGCTCGTTTTGATGATGCTGAGTCGGTAAGAGTTTTGCGATCGTATCTCGACACATACTTACCCGTTGGTGAGCGACAATACGACCAAGAATGGGCTATTGGAGCCTTACGCTGGTTAGATCGCAGGCATGGAAAAGATTATGCACAGGTTTATCTAAAAAACTCCGATAATTGGAAACTTAGATATCTAGACCACGAGTATGGGACACTAAGGCCAGAGGAAGGAATTCTCCACTTTCAAAAGGTTATGGACTTTGTAGACAAGTATTTCCCAGAATTTGCGACGTAGATAGCTCGGCTTCCTAGATATCGATTTGCCTAGAATAAGTGATAATAAATAATATGCCATTTTCATTCTAAGAGAGTGCTAGCCATGACTGAGTTACTGGAGCGTGCGATCGCTAAGTTGAAAACCTTGTCTGCAAGTGAGCAAGATGCGATCGCCTCAATGATTTTGGAAGAACTTCAAGACGATCTAAGATGGGATCGAGCCTTTGCGAGTTCTCCCGATGTTCTTGCTAAACTTGCCGCCTCCGCAATGGCTGAGTATCACGCAGGTAAAACCCAAAAACTCGATCCAGAAACATTGTGAAGTCTCGTACTACAGCCGAATTCCGTAAATCTTTTGCTAATCTGCCAAAACAAGTTCAAGAGCAAGCACGCGAGGCATATCGCCAGTTCAAGGAAAACCCAAATTATCCCAGTCTGCGTTTCAAAAAAGTGCATCCAGAGTTACCAATCTACTCTGCTCGAATCAGCAACAACTATCGAGCCGTTGGTCAGTTGGATGGAGATACTGTGATTTGGTTTTGGGTTGGTTCACACGCAGAGTACGACAGGTTGCTATCTCAGCAGTTATAATGGTTATTTCATCTACTTTAGTTTAACTTTATCAGAACGTTCACTGCGGTTGTTGAAAAAGACCATGAAACTGCTTTTGAGCTTTATACTGAGGAATTTTTATGTTGAACGTGACAGTTGACGAAATTCAGCGCGATCCTTCAAAGTATCTGCGTCAAGTGGAAGCAGGTGCAACTTTTGTTATCCTGCAAGCAGATAAGCCGATCGCCGAACTCAGACCTATTTCTAGCAGCAAGCAATTACGACCATTCGGTTTGTGTGCAGGCGAGTTTACCGTTCCAGATGATTTCAATAATCCTTTGCCGGAAGATATCCGAGCGTGCATTTGAAGGTAAATCAAGATTCTGCTAGATACGCACATCTTTTTATGGTTCATCAGTGGCGACGCCCAGTTATCAACAGATGTTCGAGATGCAATTCGCGATCCAGATAATGAGGTCTATTTGAGTGCAGTTTCAGTCGGGGAAGCAATTGTCAAGTACCAGTTGGGTAAGTTACCTCTGCCGGAGCATCCCGAAACATATTTATCCAAGCAGCGCGATCTTCATCAAATTGTCAGTCTTTCTCTTGATGAAAGTAGCGTAGCTCAACTGGCTAAACTGCCACCATTACATCGCGATCCATTTGACAGAAGGCTTATCTGTTAAGCTTTAGAGAATGGTCTGACTATTGCGACAGTAGATGGGGCAATTCGTGCTTACTCGGTCAGCGTTATGTAGCAGTGTAAGTGAGCTATCATATCCATAACAAGAGTAAGAATTATAAAAAAGAGGGAATGTATGCAAACAATCCTTTTGAGTCGTGAAGAAGTCGCTCGTCGTGCGAAACATTTGTATGAGAGCACCATCCGCAAAAAAATTGAATTAGAAGAGAATATTGGCAAGATGGTCATCATTGATATTGAAACAGGTGACTACGAAATTGATAAAACTGGGCTAAAAGCCGCACGTAGTCTGATGGCAAAGCATCCGTATGCTCGACTTTTTGGCATTCGTATTGGTTACAATGTGGCTGCTTCGTTGGGTGGTGTAATGGAGCGTGTCAACAAGTGATTTCTGGTATTGTGACCGATCGGCACGCGATCGCCCTTGTTGACGTTTCTCCTCCCAAGCGGCTCTACTTTCCCGATCGAGTTTGTCATAGATACGGGCTTCACTGACTACCTATGTTTGCCACCGGAGGCAGTTACCTTACTGGGGTTGCCGTTCCTGTACGATATGCCTGTAAACTTAGCAGATAAGTAGGTGTGCAGAATTAATTACACAATATTTCTACTGAAACCCTTGCCTAGCAAGGAGTCTTTATGTAATTAATTTTGTGTGGTTACTTAACAGTGAAGTCCTAGTAGCAGTTCACGAAGCAATCATCCTTTGGGACGGGGAAGAACGAGAAGTTCGTGTATTTGCTACAGGGCGAAGACCTCTGATTGGAACTGCTTTGCTCGACGAGCAAGAACTTGTGATTCAGTTCACTGAGGGGGGATTAGTGACGATTGATGAGTTGTAGTTTCCAACGCTCGATCGCCCTACTCAATACTTCAAAACTACTGCGGTCGATCGCCCTTCAATTAAGTACGTTAGCGAAGCCCTCGAAGAGGATCGCTCTCGGTGTTTCTAGCGTTAAGTTTATTGGTGAGTGTTCTACATCAAGTTGGATGGAGACATTTTTACAGTTGGCAAATTATATTTTGTCGCTGAAAGCTGTGCAACCATTTCTGCACGAGACGACACCTCAAGCTTACGGAACATTCGCTTCAAAGCTTGCTTCACTGAATTCTCAGTAATCCAAAGTTCCCTCCCGATTGCTGCGTTGGTTCGCCCCAAAGCAACCAATTCCGCAATTTGCAATTCACGAGGCGTTAGGCGTGAGGTCTTGAAAGGTTGGTGTTGCGATTCCCTACGGGATAGCTTCGCCGCGCGTACTGTTGCAGCCCAAACAGACAAATGCAAACAGATCGCACTCAAATCCGCTAGATTTTCTGTATCGAAAGCGGGCATTGAGCGATCGCGCGTACAACCCACTACACCCATTAATTGACCACGACTGACGATCGGCCCCGCCATCACGTGCCAATGATCGGGGCGGGGACAAATTATTGTCCAAACCTTGGGTGATGATGTCACTAATGCTTCATGGACAGGAGCATGACGTTCCGCTAAATAACGCACAACAGGATTGTGTTCGATCGATAGCCCAACTTTCAGTATTTTCTGAAGATTACTATCTACCAACGACCGTTGATCGAAGAAAAAGATTCCCGATCGTTTAGCTGCAAAATACTCACCGATTTTGGGCACGACTTGCGATCGCAAATCTTGTTCGTCCTTTACCTGGTCGAGCGCTTCAAATAAAAGCTGCAAGGGACTTTTCATGGTCATGGTGTCAACCGATTTTAGATTTTAGATTTTAGATTTTAGAATTGACCCCACGGATGAATCCGGGGGCTTGTAACCAAATTGCTTGATTGTGAAAAAGAGTACCCGATCGAGGTCTAGAAGCATTGCAATACTCGAATTATATTACCCTTGTAATCTCAAAAGCAACTTGACATGACAACCAGTTTGGAAATCGAGCCCGATCGCACTCCCACACGTGGGATACTCATCAGCTTTTATGTGACTTCAATCATCTTTAATGTCTGCTTGATTGCTCAGTTATTAACGGTTGGAGTTGCCTACTTCAATAATCCTGCATGGTGGAATATTCATGTTTGGCTAGTGCGAGGGTACAGTGGGCTGTCATTAGTATTACTGGGATGGTCGTTTCTCGCCCCATTCTCACGCAGAATACGACATCTCGCCGCCAGTTTGCCAATCCTGCTTGGACTACAATTTTCCAGCATTCATCTCAAAAGTCCTCTTCACCTAGAGATACTGCATCCTCTCATTGGATTTACGTTACTCTATGTTTCTTCCAGCCTTGTACATCGCATATCGTCTACTTTATCGTCCAGCAACTATCAAAATAATCAAATTTGAGAGGTATAAATGACGCAAGATGCAATCTTCACTCCCTTCTTTGCCACAGTGTTTCTAACACTCATAGTCTGGGTGTATATGTACATCCGCCGTATCAGTTTTATCACAAGTAGAAAGCTCGGTCAAAAGGATTTTGCTGTACCGGGCGCACTGGCACAAATTTCGCCACCAAGCGTATCCAATCCATCGGATAACCTAAAAAACCTGTTCGAGATTCCGGTAATTTTCTATGCGCTTGTCCTATATCTGTTCATCACAAAGCAGGTGGATACAGTGTATGTGAACGCCGCGTGGGTATTCGTTGTGTTTCGCACATTGCATAGTGCTGTCCATTGCACATTCAATCTCATCATACTTCGGTTCTACCTTTACCTATTTGCCACACTCGCGGTGTGGTTCATCGCGATCCGCGCCGCACTTATTCACTTTGGCACAATCAATTAACCTCGTTCAAATGAGCTAGAAGTTATCAACAGTTGCCGAACAATGAGCGTGCAGCGGAAAGCCCACCCTGTTTCTGCGTGTGTGTTCCGGGTCTTGCGGCGCGGTCTGCAACTGAACCGAGTCGTTAGGTCGCGATCGCAATACCCAATACTTTAAAATTACCAGTAGAGCGATCGCCCTTCCATTCGGTGCGATCGCGCTTTTAGTCTTTACCCTTAATTCTTCTAGTTTCTATACTTACTAGAATAAAATCGAATAAGCTGTTGTGCATCTAATTTGACAGTCAATTTTTCTACAATTATTGTGGGACGGGCAGGAGAGCCTGTCTCTGTATTCAATTTAGATGCGTAGCAGCTTACTAACCGGACTGCAACTCATCCTAAAAACCATCAAAGACCTTTGCATCACTTGCCAAACAATCCTCTGATGGTTCATCATGATCTTGATGATTGTTTCATTCTTATAAATCAGTTAATATGCGATCGCTTGTCTTGAGTCTAGGTCTCATGTGTTTAGCCACCCCCGCTGTTGCCACAACCTGCGAGGAAAGCTTTCAAAAAAAGGGGGACTTTTTGAATGGTGCCGCCTTTTCTGCACGTGTTCAGGTTGAGGGGTTATCGATAGAGAGAGCATTTTCCCAATTACGACCAATTTTGGCGCGCGAGGGCATCAAGACTCTCAGCACGGATATGAACTTAGGTGTAATGAAAGCCGAAAATCCCGCCACAGCATTTCAGCGTGCTTTGCCAATTGATGTATTTGCCTCAATGGACGGCAATCTATTAAATGTTGAGATGATCTTTACCCTTCCGAGTGGGGTGGGTGCAAGTAAGGACACGGTGAAGGGATACTTGTGTGGCGCACTAAATCAATTGTTGCCCCAAACTCCAAAGTAATATGTAATTATTCATTTGATGTGATGAATTGTAGTTTCCCACACTCGATCGCCATACCGAATATTTCAAAATTACCTGGGCGCGATCGCCAAATGAATCTCGCCGATCGCTCCAATTCGTCTTAACAATATTTAACTTTTAAAAGTATCAAGAATCGGCAGATGTAGAAGAAAATGGTTTAGTTTAAATTGATTCTGGCAATTATCTTCAGGTGTGATCGCGCGAAAAAGGAGTTTATGGACATTCAAAACCCATCGTTCAGACGGAAAAAGTGGCTCAAATTTCTGGGTGGTTCGGCTGTTGGGTTGGCGGGACTGCTGGCAGCCTGGATTGTGGGTGGCAACTATATGGCTTCTGTGCATGAAAAAGAAATCGAGCAGGATTTAGCAGCATTTGCCCAACGGTTTCCCAAAACAGAGCCGAATGATGCGGCGTTGAAGCTGAGGCCGTCCTTCGCTAAAGTGGGGTTCAATGTAGGCTGGGGAAGTTTCTTTCAAGAATTAAATCAGTACCTAGACGCTGAGATTGCCAAACCAAACGATACCATAAATCCACCTTCAGAGAAATTACAGCGCTATCTCGCCTCCCAACAAACGGCTTTAGCAGAACTTCGCCAGCAAGTTTTAAATAATGAAGTGCCGCACTGGGGAACAGATATTACCTGGATTCTGGAAGGAGATATGACGGTTAGCCTACCCCCTTATTTATGGCAGGTTAATTCCCAACGAGTTTTAGCCCTAGACATTCTAGAAAAATACCGTAAAGGTCAGACGGAAGCAGCAGCAGAAATGCTGGAAGTCTCCTGGAAAATCAACCAGCCTTTAACAGAAAACCCCCTCCTACTCCCTCAACTGGTGGGTTTGATTGTGGCTAAATATCCAGCAGGGGTGATGCGGAAAGCCGATCGCCTTCCGACCCAGTGGCAGCAGCGCTTGCTGGAACGCGATTACCGCGAATCGATATTGACATCCTTGCAGGGAGAATATTTGTCTAAGTTCAAATTTTCGCAAGACTTCGCTTGGAAATACTCGTGGTCTTCAATACTAGAAGCATCAGACCCTCTTAGTGGTCTGGGAATACTTTCACTATTTCAGACGGAAACGAACTATCCCCCAACTTTAGAAGACAAAATTTTAGACTGGACTTTATCTCATGTCCTGGTGTGGTTCAAGCCAGTAATCAAACCTTATGTTCGCTTGTGTGCGATCGATACTTATCACGCCTATAAACGATCGCTTGCAGCATCTCGCCAGCACAATTTTTGCGCTTCTGATTCAGCCCAGGCAAAGGACTTCGCGTGGTGGAATTATATAGGTAGGACATCTACAATTTTTCCTAGTCAAACCAGTAAAGCAGCTAAATCTATGCTGGATTTGGAATTGACTCAGAAAATTCTGCAAGTCAAAGCACTAGCAGCCAAAACCGGAAAATGGCCGGCATCGGTTCCCGATATGAAGTCGTCTATTTGTCCGGGGGCAAAATGGCTGTATCGCGTTGCTCCAGATGGTACGATGTCGATATCGTTTAGCGAAAAACCCAAATGGTTAATTGAGAGATTAAAGAACCACAGAGGGCTACCATTTACCTATAGCGACAAGACACCGCCGCAGCTCAAAAACCGAGTCTCTACCCGACCAAAGCGATGATGGTACATCCCCAACGACAGTTTGCGACCTTCCTCACCGTTGCCGTTCTCAGCAGCACGTTCGCGCTGGCAACCGTTGGCGAAGCCTCGGTAAAAAGCGCCTCAGATCCCGATATTTCCACCTACATCAAAAAGTTAAAAACCGATTGTTAGAGATGCTGAAAGATTCTGTTCAGGGTTGGTTTGAAGTCGCCAGTCAAAAAAATGAACTTGCGCCGGAGAAACAGTTAATTGAGTTATCTCTATGAAATATGTTGCTGGCAAAGCACTCTGCAACATCTTTAAGCAACATGATTTTAAGCTAAAAATAACCGCTTGATCTAGCTATAATGGTCTTTGGCTATCCCTCCCTAATAATTATTAAATTTTCCTGGTTGTATTTATTAATAAAAATGAAAAAATAAAATCATTTCTAGTGCTATGAAAGGGTTGATTCAATATCTTTACGAAATCAAATTAGATAAAGCTATTCTCTGGTGCTATCTCATTTGGTATGTTATAGTAGTTTGTTTTCATTTTGATCCTTCGGTTAAGATATGGCTCAATTCAATTGGTATAAGTGCTGTAATCGGTACGGGTCTGATGCTAAGTGTTTCTTCTAGTAAAGGCAAAAGAGATCATTGGCAGGCATTCAGGTTATATTTCATGCCATTTTGTGTTTCAAGTTTCTCTGCCTTGATTAAAGATCAGGGATTTATCATATTTATCTCACCAAATATCACCGAAACAATAGTGTCAGTATCATGCTGTGGTCTGTTTTTATTAGTTATTTTATTAGTCAAAATATTCAAAAATAAAGTTATTTAGCGGAACTACAAAATTGGTGAAAGCAGCAGAAATATGACATTTTAGGTTGAAATTCCCCCGATCGCCTTTAAAGACGATCGAGCTTGTAGAACTCTTACACCCCGATGAAGCGAGGGAATTGCTTATTGAAATCGCTTTCTTAGTTTCTAGTCGGATAGTTCTTTGAGTGCGATCGCTTGTTGGTTGGGCGATCGCCGAGTTGTACTATACTGGCCTCTGTAAAGAAATTACCAAGATCCCCAGACGAATATCGGCGGTAAGCGGGTTGCTAAAATCGGTCGATCGCGCTGGAATTTTTTGCCCTCAAATTGCTTTATTTGGATTAATTAGCGTTTTAAATTCTGCGTTCTACTTTCTCCCTTGGGGCTACACAAGCGGCCGGTAATGCCCTCCCTACCGTCAATTGTCAATAACCAATTATTAATTGTTAGTATTCCATAAGAGCGCCAAAAAGATATATCATAACCTTAACCGGATCATTTCTTCCCAGATATGTTCTACTGTTCTAATCCGACGTGTTCTCATCCTTTCAATCCCGACAACTCTAAATTTTGTCAAAGTTGCGGCCAGTCCGACCTCACGCCTCTCTTCAGAAACCGCTACCGCGTGATTCGACTGTTGGGCGAAGGGGGATTTGGCAGAACTTACGAAGCGGTAGATACGGATCGCATGGACGATCCCTGCGTAATTAAGCAGTTTGTACCCCAATTTCAAGGAACCTCAGCACTTGAAAAAGCCTCACAATTGTTTAAAGAAGAAGCGAAACGACTTTACGAACTCGGTGAACATCCCCAAATTCCTCGATTAATTGCTTATTTTGAACAAGACAAGCGACTTTATTTAGTACAAGAGTTGATTGAGGGGCAAACTTTACTAGCAGAATTAACTCAGCAGGGTGCTTTTAGCGAAGAAAAAATTTGGCAGTTGCTGGCAGATGTACTGCCGATTTTAAAATTTGTGCACGATCGCCAGGTCATTCACCGAGACATCAAACTTGAGAATATCATGCGGCGCCGCACCTCTGTTAACTCCTTCCTGCCAAAGGCGGGAAATTTTCGGAATTCAGCTTTCCGAAGGGGAGGGCGGGGAGAGTTAGTTTTGATAGATTTCGGCATTTCCAAACAAGTGACGGGCTCCCTGATGAGCAAAGTAGGCACGACGGTAGGAACGCCCGGATATTCGCCGGTAGAACAAATGCGCGGTCAAGTTTTCCCCGGCAGCGATTTGTACAGTTTGGGAATAACTTGCCTGAGACTGCTAACTCAATGTTTGCCAAAAATTGACGGTTCCGATGACCTTTATGACCCGATAAATGGCGGCTGGATTTGGAGAGAACGGTTGCCTGTCGGCACAAAAATCAGCAGCGAGTTGGCAAATGTTTTAGACAAACTAATTCAAGATTATCTCAAAAATAGATATCAATCTGCTGATGAAGTAATCAAAGCTTTAAATCTCTATTCTTTACCTCCCCAACCCCATTGTGCCAATGGAGGACAACTTGCTCTAAATTCTTTTCGGACAAAGGGAGGACAACTTGCAATCAATAGCCCGCTCAATCAAAGCGGGCAAATCAACAGCAATATCTCTGTCAATCCGAGGAAAAAATCCAACACCACTCCGCCATTGAACAAGGCATCGCAGAGAATTGCTGCTGTCAAAAGCACTTTTGAATTTCAGGTGGTGACAGTAGACAAGCGCGGGAAGCAAATTAATGTTAACAGCGGCAAAGCGCGTTTTTTTGAAGAACCTCTTGGTAGCAGTGCACTGCTGGAAATGGTATCTGTGCGTGGCGGTACTTTCCTCATGGGTTCTCCAAAAGATCGGGGTGACAGCGACGAAAAACCGCAGCACCCAGTAACTTTAGGCTCTTTCTATATTAGCAAATTTCCAGTCACTCAGACCCAGTGGACAGCAGTGGCGGCGCTGCCGGAAATTAAAATATTTCTCAATCCCGATGCTGCCCGTTTTAAAGGTGCAAATCGACCTGTAGAAAATGTATCTTGGTACGAGGCTGTGGAGTTTTGCGATCGACTTTCTCGCAAAACTGGTAAGAATTATCGCTTGCCTAGCGAAGCCCAATGGGAATATGCTTGCCGGGGGCAAACTACGGGGCCGTTTCACTTTGGGGAAACGATTACCAGCGAGTTAGCCAATTACAACGGAAATTCTAATTACGCTGACGCGCCCAAGGGAGTTTATCGCTTTCAAACGACAGATGTTGGCAGTTTTCAACCTAATGCTTTCGGGTTGTACGATTTCCACGGAAATGTTTGGGAATGGTGCGCGGATTCTTGGCACAATAATTATAACGGTGCGCCTGCTGATGGTAGCGTTTGGGAGTCTGACGGGGACTCTTCGCTGAGGTTGTTGCGGGGGGGTTCTTGGAACGATCATCCTCCGAATTGTCGCAGCGCGTGTCGCCTCAGATATCAGGCGGATTGTAAGGCTAGTATTGTGGGTTTTCGAGTGGTTGTTTCTGTTGTTTAGACTCCAATTGTAGGCATTCATTCTCCTATCTTGAAATGCCTCTGCGGTTTCCCTATCAATCAAAGATTTATGCAATAAGCCTATTGATATTGTCTCGGCATAGAGAAACCCGGTTTCTTGAAGAAACCGGGTTTGGGAATGGCCGATCGCCCAAATTCTTGCCTTAACTAGCCTTCTTCTGAGGAGCCATTATGCGTTCCACACTCATAGCAGCCACGCTTAATGTCACCACAGCCATGCCGAGAATTGCCACAGGCTGCAAATTCTCATTGATAATTATAAACGCAAAAAGTGCCGTCATCGCCGGTCCCAAAGTGCCAATTACTGACGCTAAGGCTGCCCCCGCAAAGCGGATGGCAAAATTATTCAAAAGATAGCTAAACAGGGTCAGCACCCCTAAAATAACGCCTCCGATAATCAAACCAGGCCAAACATTTTGGTCTATTTTAGGAGAAAAATTGTCCGAAAGCGGCACCCACAAACTTAGAGAGGAAAATACAAAAATTGCGGCGAAATTAACTAAACTAAAAGGAATTGGGTGCAGTTTGCCCGCGGCCATTTGCGTCAGCAATACGTAACCTGCAAAGGTAATCCCAGAAGCCAGTGCCGCAGCGACTCCCACCCCGACATTGCCGCCGCCCGGAGGTGGGGCTGCAAAACTCGGCCACCCAGCTAAAATCAGACCTGCGGTAATCCCGACTATCGCAAAAAAGCCGACTCTGCTAGGGCGAGAACCAAACAAGAGCCAAGAACCTAGTACGGTGACGATCGGATAAATAAAGAAAATCGTAATCGCAATCCCGGCTGGAATATTGCCGATCGCCAAATAAATCAAAACCTGAGACAAAAACAGAAAAAATGCGCTTCCTAAAACCTTGCTCCACAAAGCTCGATCGCCCGACTGGAACAACCGTCTAATATCTTTCCAGACAGAAGGATACAGAAATGTGGCCAATATCGGCATCAAAGCCATCACCACAATCAGTCGCATCAACAAAATCAACAAAGAATTGCCAAAACCGGGAGTCACCACCCCCGGAAATTCAAACAAGCCAAAAACCACCCGAGGATTTCTGCCTTTAATCAGAATTCTCAAACAAACATTAAACAGCGACAATACCACCGCCGAAGACAAAGCCAGCACCAAACCTGTCTGTACAGAAGGTGCTTTAGCGGTGGCTGGAGAGGGCACTGAAGAGGGTGCCGGTACGGCTTCCCGCGGCCTTTCCACAGGTGTTGGCTGCAGAAGTTGCGGGCGGACAGAATTAACAGAATTAGTTGATTCCTCGACATAGGAATCTTGAGCATCGAAAGGATTCTCAAGATATTCTTCTTCTTCTTCGAGTTCTTCCCTGATGCGGTTTACGAGATTTTGTAACAGCTCTTCCCCTTGCCGCTCTAGGGTTTGCATATTGTTGAGCCGCACGGAAAGCTCGCTTTCATAGCTGCTCAAATCTTGTTCCAGCATCTGGAAACTGCGATCGATCCTTTCATCCAGCGCCGCCAGCAACTGCGAGGCGCGTTCGTCGTAGTTGCTCGGCGGCAGGGGTATCGGGAACTCGCCGCTGGGAATAGGGCTGCTGAGAGAATTTCCAGAGTTAGCGCTGAGTTCGTTGAACCGCTGCACCAACAAATCCTGCAAATTGTGAGCCAAAACTTGAGCCAACTGCTTCAGCCACAATTGCTGCTGCTGAATGTATCGCCCAGACAGAGATTCCATTTGCTGAGACTGCAATTTGCGATATTGCTCTCTGAGGTCTTCAATATCCTCAATCAGGTGATTTTTTTCAGTTTGCAGCCGAGTAATGTCTTGATTTAACTGGCCTTTGACATTTTGATGCAAAGCGTCCAGTTCTTGCATTACTGAGTGGAGGACTTCTTCTGCTGATTGTACTTCCTCTGGCTCGTCCTTTGACGAGTATACGTTCCGCTGCGCCATTAGCCTATAACCTCTAATTTAAACTGCACGTTCACTGTTCTTAAGTATTTTGCCAAATCAGGCCACAAGTTCTAGTGAGTTGATCTAAGAAATTGCGGACACTGTTGAATCAATAGTAGTCGCTAAGCTACAAATGTGAGAAAATTGCGTGAAGCAAAGCTATCCCGCTCTTAATCCCCCCAAGAACACTTTGTGCAATTAGAAATCATACTATAGCAATCCTAAATCAGTTGTAAAAATATGTAGGGGTAGTGCTAAGAGTGCCTACCCCAGCCAAGGCGGGGCAACCACGGGGGGTTTGCCCCTACAAGAATTACACAAATCATTGAGGATTGCTATACAGCTTGACCTCTCCACGAATTGCTCCCGGTAATTCTCCCATCTAACTCACCCGATTGCACCCGAATCACAAACTTAATGACCGAAAGCATCCAGGATACAAGCCCCCGGATTCATCCGTCCAGAAATAAAAAACTTGTATCCGATGAAACTTGCCCCCCGAATTTATCCGTGGGGTCAAGGCTTCAATCTAAAATCTAAAATCTAAAATCTAAAATCGATTGACCCCTTCTGCGACTAAATGTGATTGGGGGGTGGCACTCCTAGCCCCTCAATGGATAACTTGATCCTGCAGGCAGAAACCCCGTTTCTATTCCCCGCGTCTCTCCCGCACTCGCGCACCCAGATTTATTATATTAAAGGTTCCGATCTTTTGCTCGCGAAAGTTTTAAGAGGCGATCGCACCGTCAAAAAGCAAGCCCGCGCCATCAAAAAATTAACACATCCCATCCCCGAAGAGCAACAGATATGGCATCCGAAATTTATGACAATTCCTTGACAAAGGATATAGAAAAACTGAATATTTCCTCAGAATCCGAAGTGTTTGTCTTTCCGGCATCATTTGCCCAGCAGCGCTTGTGGTTTCTCGACCAATTTGCACCGGAAAACCCTTTCTATAATGTAGTAACCGCACTGCGCTTAACTGGTTCCCTCAACTTAATAGCCTTAGAGCAAACCTTCAACGAAATAGTGCAGCGACACGAAACTTTACGAACGACTTTTGCAGCGGTATCCGGCCAACCAGTGCAGATAATCTCTCCTGCTTTTAAGACTAATTTAAAACTCTTAGAACTGCAACATTTGCCACCAGAACTACGGGAAACTGAAGCAAAGAAACTATCCGCAGCAGAATCTCTTCGCCCTTTCAATTTATCCACAGGGCCGCTGATGCGAGTAACCATCCTGCGGCTGACTGAAACCGAGCATATTTTATTGATAAATATGCACCACATAGCCTCCGATGATTGGTCGATCGGTGTGCTAATTCGAGAATTTGAGGCTATCTATACAGCTTTGATAAATCAACAGCCATCTCCCCTACCAGAATTATCACTTCAATATGCCGACTTTGCCGAGTGGCAGCGCGAATGGTTGCAAGGTGAAGTATTAGAAACTCAGCTAGCTTATTGGGGGCAGCAATTGCACGGGATTTCTGTGTTAAATTTGCCGACAGATCGCCCTGCACCAGCTAGGCAAAATTATCGGGGAAAAACTCAATATTTAGAACTGCCTAAAAAGCTGAAAAACGCACTTTTAGCCCTCTCGCAGCGAGAAGGAGCGACTTTATTTATGACAGTGCTCGCAGCATTTCAAACTTTGCTTTACCGCTACTCGCAACAAGAAGATATTGTTGTCGGTTCGCCGATCGCCAATCGCAACCGCAGCGAAATAGAAGCATTAATCGGTTTTTTTGTCAACACTTTAGTGCTGCGAACAGACTGTTCGGGAAACCCGACATTTCGAGATTTTTTGGGCCGGGTGCGGGAAGTAACCCTGGGAGCTTACGCTCACCAAGATTTGCCTTTTGAGAAGCTAGTCGAGGAATTGCACCCAGAGCGATCGTTGAATCGCCACCCCCTGTTTCAGGTGGTATTTGGTCTGCAAAATGCGCCGCTGGACGAGCTAGAATTGCCAGAATTAAAGTTGAGTTCTTTCCCTTTGGAGACTCAAACAACGCGCTTTGATTTAGAGCTGTATTTGTGGGAAGCTTCTGATAATTTTAGGAGCAGATACGGCGAACATTGGGAAGATTCGGAAGGACTCCGAGGGTTAGCTGTGTACAATACAGATTTATTTGATGAAGTTACGATCGCCCGAATGCTGAGGCATTTTAAAACTTTGCTGGAAAGCATTGTGGCTAATCCCGAACAAAGAATTTCTAACTTACCTTTATTGAGCGAGGATGAAGTGAATCAATTATTCAGAGAATGGAACGATACTCGCACAGATTATCCTCAAAATAAGTGCATTCATCAGTTATTTGAAGAACGAGTTGAGCAGCATCTGGAGGATGTCGCCCTAACTTTTGACAGCCAGCACCTCACTTACAGAGAACTCAACAGTCGCAGCAACCAACTGGCGCGCTACCTACAAAAACTGGGCGTGGGGGCGGAGGTTTTAGTGGGGCTTTGTGCAGAGCGATCGATCGACCTAATTGTCGGGATGTTGGCTATACTGAAAGCGGGAGGGGCTTACCTACCGTTAGATCCGAGCTATCCGCGCGATCGGCTAAACTTGATGCTGGAAGATGCTCAAGTTAAAGTCTTGCTAATTCAAGATAAATTGATTGAGAATTTCCGAGACTTCTCAAACTCGGTGATTTACTTCGATCGCGACTGGGAAGACATAGCCAAAGAAAGCGCCGAAAATCCCGCCAACACCGTAACAGCAGACAACCTAGCTTACGTTATTTACACATCTGGCTCAACCGGAAAACCCAAGGGAGTTGCTGTCACCCACAAAGCAGTAAATCGGCTGGTACTCAACACCAACTATATAAAAATAGAACCTACCGATAAAATTGCCCAAGCATCAAACGCTTCATTCGATGCAGCCACATTCGAGATTTGGGGAGCCTTGCTTAACGGCGCTCAACTCGTGGGAATTAGCACAAATATTACCCTTTCGCCTCACGATTTAGCCTTAGAACTGCGCCAACAAGGCATCACCGTTTTGTTTTTAACAACTGCCTTATTTCAACAAATTGCTAGAGTTTTACCGCAAGCTTTTGATTCGCTGCGCTGCTTGCTGTTTGGCGGAGAAGCGGTCGATATGAGATGGGTTAAAAAACTTCTCAAGCAAAAGCCAACCACTAAATTAATTCACGTTTACGGGCCTACCGAAAATACCACATTTTCGGCTTATTATTGCGTGCAAGACGTACCCGAAACCGCAACATCTATCCCCATCGGCCGCCCGATCGCCAACACGCAAATTTATCTCCTCGATGCGGATTTGCAGCCGGTGGCGATCGGTGTTATAGGTCAATTGTACGTCGGCGGTGACGGACTAGCGAAAGGCTACCTCAACCAGCCCGATTTAACTGCTGCTGCTTTCATTCCTAACCCTTTTAGCAATAAATCTGGTTCTAGCCTTTATAAAACAGGTGATTTAGGTCGCTACTTAGCTGACGGCAACATTGAGTTTTTAGGCCGCGTTGATGACCAAGTAAAAATTCGCGGCTACCGCATCGAGTTGGGAGAAATTGAAGCGGCTTTGTGCCAGCATCCACAAGTGCGCGAAGCAGTAGTAATTGTGAGGGAAGACATCCCCGACGATAAACATTTGGTAGCTTATGTTGTTCCTGACGGCATCGATGAAAAATCCGAAAGTCACAATCTAAAATCAAGTGACTTGCGCCAATTTTTGAAAGAAAAGTTACCAGGATATATGGTTCCTGCAACTTATGCAGTGTTGGAGAATATGCCACTGACGCCTAATGGCAAAGTAGACCGCCGCGCTTTGCCTGATATAGATACAGACAGCGAGGATCTAACAGAAAATTATGTAGCGCCTCGGACTGATCTCGAAAACGCGATCGGGAAAATTTGGGCTAAAGTTTTGGGCAAACAGCAGGTTAGTATCTACGATAATTTCTTTGAACTAGGCGGGCATTCCCTGCTAGCAACTCAGTTGATTTCTCGCATCCGAGACGCTTTGCAAGTCGAGTTATCGGTCAGCAATTTGTTTGAGGCTCCGACTGTGGCGAGTCTGGCAAAATACATTGAAACAATGCGTTGGGCCGCGAAAGGTTTGGATACTCCTAGAACGGACGAAAATGAGCGCGAAGATGTGGAATTTTAAGGCCTTATATCGTTTCCGGTTGCATCGGAATGATTTAACCGCAGAGGGCGCAGAGAACGCAGAGGGAGAGAATACAGAGATGAATAATTCCGATGCTACCGGATTTGATATTACATAATTGCGGGATGATTTTGATTGTTTTGTGGGATGGGCGTCCCGCCCGTCCGGTGTATTTTCACAGCAGGCGGGACACCCGACAAGAACCATCCTCAAATTGTGCAACGCCGAATTTTAAGGTATCCCCAGCCAGAACCTACAGGATTTTAACTCACATTTTTAGTTAGGAAATTTCAGTGCAGAATGCCCTGACAGCTTCGGCAAACTTTTGGTTATGCTCGATTAATGCCATGTGTCCTCCTTTCTGTATCGTAACTAGCTCTGCTTGAGGCAATTCTGCTTTCATTCGCAGGCTAGCTGGGGGGGTAGTCGCTATATCTGAATCGCCGCAGATCACCAACACTGGAATGTCAATTGATGGCAAAGTTTTTGTTTCGTCAAATTTGAGCATTCCCAGTGTGCCGCGAGCGAGAACGCCGGGAGAACCCAAGGCTGATAAGAAAGCTGAGAAATCTAATTGACCGCGCGTTTCAGTGCCTTTAAATCCCGATACTTCTACACTGATGTACAGTGAACCATTGAGATAGCTCAGCCAAGTCATTCCCCACATAATCGGTTCAAGAGCTATGGTGAGGTAGAGCATAGGTTGAAGCAGCGGCTTCTGCAAAGCGCGTAATAAACCGCTAAAAATAGCGGTTTTGACGGGATTAGTATAAGTCGTATCTACCAGAATTAAACCAGCTACTCGACTACCGAGAAGTTCTGGAAAAAGCCGACTGAATGTTAGAGAAATCATGCCGCCCATGCTGTGTCCGAGTAGGATAACAGGTTTAGTTCCTGCTATGGCAATGACGGCTTCAAGATCGCGGGCAAATTTTTCTAGGGAATAGTCGCTGTTTTTTGGTCGAGTGGATTTTCCCAAACCTGGAAGATCCCAAACAATCACTCGGAAGCGATCGCTTAGTTGCCGTTTCGCGTAATACCAAACCATACTGTTGGGCCCCCAACCATGGGAGAGAATAATCGGCTGTCCGTCCTCTGGGCCGTAGAATTCTACTTGTAAAATAGTGCCATCAGGCCTCTCTACCCGCTGCACCGTACCCGTCCGCGTCGGCTTGGGTTCGTCAGCACCGGGGCGGCGGAACAGCGGCAAACTGATAAAGCGGCCGCCAACAGACCAAAGAAGCATCAAGACTCCGCTGACTAAGTAGGAATTCCCTACAAGTTCGCCGATGTACCATTCGTAAATAATGTATATACCTCCCCCAAGTACGCCGAGGGACAGCAGTCCTACCAGCCATAGAAACAGGAAATTGAAGGGCATGAACGGCATAAGCTGAAACCTTGGGTAGAATTTGGGTTGCGGATTCAAACAGAATCATACTCAGGTTAGGCCACAGTCGGCAAGCGGTAAGTTAAGCTCTTAATTTGTGCGCTGGTAGAATTTATTTTATTGATTTGCCCAAGTAATGACAGGATGACTCAAAATGCCCGATCCAAAAATATCGAGTTCATCGCCAAATGCAAGAGATTCTGTCACGGTGGAGTTAGTTGAGTTTTTATCTTACCTTCGCAGTCTAGATATTAATATTTTTGTTGAGGGATCTCGCCTGCGCTGCAACGCTCCTGAAGGAATTATTACCCCCGAACTACGGGCAGAAATTTCTCATAAAAAAGCCGAAATAATTTCTTTTTTAAAAGCAGCTAATCGTACTTCTAGTTTCACTCCTACACCGATTGTTCCTATGGGGCGGGACGGAAATCTACCGCTTTCCTTTGCACAGCAGCGCTTGTGGTTTCTCGACCAATTAGTCCCGAACAATCCCTTCTATAATGTTCCCGCAGCATTGCGTTTGACAGGTTCGCTAAATTTTTCGGCGCTGCAACAAACCTTCAATGAAATTGTGCGCCGCCACGAAGCTTTACGCACGACTTTAGCCGTAGTTGCGGGCCAACCTGTTCAGAGAATAGCTGCTGCTTTCCACCTCCCGATTAATGTAGTGGACTTGCGAAATTTGCCAAAGGAATCTCGACAAACTGAAGCAAACAGGCTCACGGCTGAGGAAGCTCAACGCTCTTTCAATTTGTCCAAGGACTTGTTGCTGCGAGTCACTTTATTGCAGTTAGATGATGCCGAATATTTACTAATGCTGAATATGCACCACATTGTCTCCGATGGTTGGTCTATCGGAGTGCTAATTCAGGAATTAGGCGCACTTTACACGGCCTTTGCTAGCGAAAGACCTTCGCCTTTACCGGCTTTGTCGATCCAGTACGCGGATTTTGCAAAATGGCAGCGCGAATGGCTGCAAGGGGAAGTTTTAGAAACGCAACTTGCTTACTGGCGGCAGCAGTTAAACGGCATTTCTATGTTAAATTTGCCTGCGGATAGACCCAGGCCAGCAATTCAAAGTTACCGAGGCAAAAGGCAATTTTTGCAACTGCCCAAACAACTGAGCGAGGCTTTAGAAACGTTGAGCCAGCGCGAAGGAGTGACGCTGTTTATGACTATGCTGGCAGCTTTTAAAACGTTGCTTTACCATTACGCGCAGCAAGAAGATATTGTTGTAGGTTCGCCGATTGCCAATCGCAACCGCAGTGAAATTGAAGCATTAATCGGTTTTTTTGTCAACAGTTTGGTTCTGCGTACAGATTTATCGGGAAATCCAACTTTTCGGGAACTTTTAAACCGAGTCAAAGAGGTAGCATTAGGAGCTTACGCTCACCAAGATTTGCCGTTTGAGAAGTTAGTAGAAGAACTGCACCCCGATCGCGCTTTGAACCAAAATCCCTTATTTCAGGTGGCGTTTGCGCTGCAAAACGCGCCGGGGAATCGGTTAGAATTGCCAGAATTAACACTCAGCCCGCAGCAGTTAGATGTGGGTACAGCGCGGTTTGATTTGGAGTTTCATTTGTGGGAGCGATCGCCCAACAGTTCGGGAAGCAAGCAATCGCCCAGCAATAAGCTGTGGGTTGATAGCTCAGAGGGCATCAGCGGCATGGTTATTTACAGCGCCGATTTATTTGATGAAGCTACGATTACCCGCCTGATCGGGCATTTTCAAGCCTTGTTAGAAAGGATTGTGACAAATCCCGAACAGCGAATTGCCAACTTGCAATATTTGAGCGCCCAAGAGCGCTATCATTTGTTAGTTGAATGCAACAATACTCAGGCGGATTATCCGCAAGATTTGTGCATCCATCAGCTATTTGAAATGCAGGCCGATCGGGCACCGGATGCGGTGGCGCTGGTATTTGGAGATGAGCGAGTCACCTATCGAGAGCTAAATCTCCGCAGCAACCAACTAGCACGTTATCTGCAAAAAATTGGGGTTGGGGCGGAAGTTTTAGTCGGGCTTGGCTGCGGGCGATCGCTCGATCTGATCGTGGGGATGTTGGGTATCCTGAAAGCGGGAGGAGCTTACCTAATTTTAGATCCGAGCTATCCTGCTGAGCGATCGAGCTTTATGCTAAAAGATGCTCAAGTGTCAGTATTGCTTACCCGCCAGGGAATAAATTCCCTGTCTAATAGCGAAAGTCGTCTAAAGACGACTGAAGGAGGACAAGTTTCCAGTCGGCTTCAGCCGACTTCAGCTATGAGCCAGGGAATTTATTCCCTGGTGGATGATGGCGAAGTGCAAAATTTAGAAACACAGTCAGATGATAAAATTAACCATCCAAGGGTTGTTTTTCTAGACACAGACTGGGAGATGATTTCCCAAGAAATCGCCGACAATCCCACCAGCGCAGCCACAGCCGAAAATCGGGCTTACGCGATTTACACCTCCGGTTCCACGGGAAAGCCGAAAGGAGTGGAAATTGAGCACGGGAGCTTGTTAAATCTCGTTTTTTGGCATCAAAGAGAGTTTGGGGTGTCAGCGGGCGATCGAGCAACCCAAATTGCAGCGATCGGCTTTGATGCTTGCGGGTGGGAAATTTGGCCTTATCTCGCCGCCGGAGCTAGCATCTACTTTCCAGAAGATGACATCAGGCGAGATCCTGAAAAACTGCAAAACTGGTTAGTATCAAAAGCAATTACAATGAGCTTTTTGCCAACACCTTTAGCCGAGAAACTTTTGCTATTAGATTGGCCTCAAACAACAGCGCTGCGAATCTTGCTCGCAGGCGGCGAAAAACTGCAACAACATCCTTTAAAATCCCATCCATTTAAGCTAGTAAATAATTACGGCCCAACCGAAAACACCGTCGTCACAACTTCCGGTTATATTCCTGTAACAGAGCAGAGAGACATCGCCCCGACAATTGGCCACCCCATTGCTAACACTCAAATCTACATATTAGACAAATATTTGCAGCCCGTACCAATGGGGGTTGTTGGCGAATTGTACATCGGCGGAAACGGACTCGCTCGCGGCTACCTCAACCGCCCAGATTTAACCGCACAAAGCTTTATTGTCAATCCTTTTAAACCAAATTCAGACACCATTCTCAATGACTTGTTTAGGAACAGGCAAGATGCCTGTTCCACAAGGGATGAATTTTCTTGTGGAACAGGCATCTTGCCTGTTCTCGATAATGGTGCAACATCTCAGTTTAAACCAAATTCAGCAGAGCGAATTTACAAAACCGGCGACTTAGTGCGCTACAGAGGCGATCGCAACCTGGAATTTTTGGGACGTATTGACGAACAAGTAAAAATTCGCGGTTTCCGCATCGAATTAGGAGAAATCGAGACACTATTAGCTCAACATCCCGCCGTGCAGCAAACTGTAGCAATAGCTTCGGAAGATGGACAGGGAGATAAACGTTTAGTAGCTTATATTGCCCTGAATGCAGAATATAGCGTTGCCCGCGAAAAAAACCAAATAATGCAATTGCAGGACGAACAGGTTTTGCAGTGGCAAATGCTCTACAATGAAACTTACAATCAACCTGCTGTTGACTCAGATCCAACATTTAATATTGTCGGCTGGAATAGCAGCTATACTAATCAACCAATCCCAGCAGAACAGATGCGCGACTGGGCGAACAATCAAGCCGCCCAAATTTTAGCTTTGCAGCCTAGCCGAGTGTTAGAAATTGGCTGCGGCACAGGTTTGTTGCTGTTCCAAATTGCCCCTCGCTGCACCCAATATTGCGGAACAGACTTTTCACCTATTTCGCTAAACTATATTCGGCAGCACTTGGCAAATCAAGAGTTAGCTAATGTAACGCTGCTTCAGAAAATGGCGACTGATTTTGAAGGAGTAGAGACAGCAGCTTTTGACGCAGTAATTCTCAACTCTGTCGTGCAATATTTCCCGAATATCGACTATCTCGTGCAGGTGCTAGAAGGTGCGGTGAAAGCAACTACTCCCGGCGGCTTTATATTCATCGGAGATGTTCGCAGCTTGCCGTTGCTGGAAGCTTTCCACGCTTCGGTACAACTGTATCAAGCCGAACCTTCTCTCGCGGGCGAACAGTTGCAGCAGAGAGTACAAATGCAAATTTTTCAAGAAACAGAGTTAGTTATTGAACCAGATTTTTTTAGCGCATTAAAACACCGCTTTCCACAGATTTGCGGCGTAGAGATTCAATTAATTCGCGGTAGTTATCACAATGAGTTAACTGATTTTCGGTACAATGCTATTCTGCATATTGCGTCGGAAACAGATCCCCCCCAATCCCCAGGGCGGTTTCATTCTCACGAAAATCAGGCTTTTGTAGGGGCGGTGCCCCCGTGCCCGCCCCCACCCACAGACGATTTCACAG
>NZ_JAUBOX010000132.1:0-13090 GCF_036700445.1 Microcoleus sp. T3_B1 | reverse complement strand
TTCTACTCCGTTCGACTTGCATGTGTTAAGCAGACCGCCAGCGTTCATCCTGAGCCAGGATCAAACTCTCCGTGTTGTTGAGTTCTTTTAAGGCTCGTCAAGTTCTTTCCACTCAGCACAAAGGCTGGTTTTTTTCCCTTGACTTTTTTCTCGTTGTTTGCGATATTGAGTTCAGCTCTCGCCTTGACTCTCTATCTTAATTTTTTTGACGAGGTTAATAGTGCTTTAAGCTTTCAAACTATTCTTTTTTCTAGGTTCAGTTTTTTGCCTTTAGTTCGCGGTTCAGTGAACCGCTTCTCTTCTGGCGCTTTATTAATGTATCAACTCTCCCTAGAGTTGTCAAGCGTTTTGCCAAAATATTTTAAAGTTTTTTTTTAACCTATACACACCAAGGGTTTGGGCTAGGAAGCACCGCGGCGGCCTCCGCTGGCTGACTCCTCTTTAGGGCAAGAGGCTGCTTCTTGACCCCCAAATACGGTTTTTGGCCGGAGTCTCTCGCCCGATTCGGTAGAATATTTGCACATCATATATATGTTCTCTATAGAGATGGTCTTCTATATAGTGGAGATGATCTATATATGTGTTCGATCGCCCGCTCATGAAAAAACCTGCCCCTGGCCCTAGTGCCTTGTTCGTTACCTGCGCTTCACTACTGATGGCTTGCACTCAGACGAACACTCCCCAGACATCGACTACAGTATCTCCAGGTACTTCGCCATCTCCGGCAACTCCGCCACAGAGTTCGGCTGCGGGGAACTCTACCGCTATTCCCGTTGGGGTTGGGGTGGCGCAAACTAGCAATGTGGCTTTGCTGGGTCAGGAACAGGTGGCTGGGGCGAAAATTGCTGAGAAGTATTTCAACGATAAGGGCGGTGTGGATGGGACGCCGATTAAACTGGTGTTCCAAGATACGGGTGGAGATGAACAAGGGGCGATCAATGCCTTCAATACTCTGATCAATCAGGATAAGGTGGTGGGTATTGTGGGCCCAACTCTCTCGCAGCAGGCTTTTAGTGCCGATCCGATCGCCGATCGCGCAAAAATTCCCGTACTCGGACCATCCAACACCGCTAAAGGCATTCCCCAGATTGGCGATTATGTGGCCAGAGTCTCCGCGCCTGTCGCCGTGGTAGCACCTAATGCAGTTAAAGCGGCCCTGAAGCAAAATCCCAATATTAAGAAAGTAGCCGTGTTTTTTGCTCAGAATGATGCTTTTAGCAAATCTGAGACTGAAACTTTTCAGAAAACGGTTAAAGATATGGGACTGGAATTGGCAACAGTCCAAAAATTCTTGACTACTGATACAGATTTCCAATCTCAAGCCACTAATGCGATCAATGTCAAGCCCGATTTGATAATTATTTCTGGGTTGGCCGCAGATGGAGGCAATTTAATTAAGCAGTTGCGGGAGTTGGGCTACAAAGGCGTTATCATTGGGGGCAACGGTCTGAATACTTCCAATGTATTTTCGGTTTGCAAGGCTCTTTGCGAGGGGGTTTTAATTGCCCAAGCATACAGCCCGGAATATCAGAATGAGATTAATAAGGCTTTTCGTGATGCTTATCGCGCTCAGTTTAAGAAAGAACCGCCTCAGTTTAGCGCTCAGGCTTTTACTGGCGTACAAGTTTTTGTTGAGTCATTAAAGGCAATTAATGCTCAATCTAAGGTTAGCCAAAAGCCTTTGGCAGAATTGCGTACAAATTTGAATCAGCAGTTGTTGAGTGGAAAGTACGATACGCCTCTGGGGGAAATTTCTTTTACGCCGGAAGGTGAAATCAATCAGAAAGAGTTTTATGTGGCACAGATAAAAATGGATGCTGATGGAAATAACGGTAAATTTGAGTTTTTGAAATGAAGTCAGGCACGAGACGGATTTTGGCACGGATACACGGATGAGTTATTGAGTGTGACTCTGAAGTCACCTCCCCTGCCCCCCCAAGGGGGGAAGTCAGAAGTCAGAGTAAAAATTGTATGTTTTTTGTTGTTGAATGATTTCGGTGTGAGGCTCAATTCTTAACTGGTGATGGACTTAACTCTGTTTCTGCAACAATTTTTGAATGGTTTGTCGATCGGCAGCGTGTATGCTATTTTTGCCCTGGGATACACCCTAGTGTTTTCTATTCTCGGAATTATTAATTTTGCTCACGGTGCAGTGTTTACTTTGGGTGCTTATTTCACTTATGCGCTCATGGGCGGTGCTTTTGGTTTTAACGGGTTGTTGGCTAATGCGAGAATTCCCGTGCAGTTTCCTTTTGCTGTGGCGCTAATTTTGGGCAGTACGGTGGCTGGTTTGGTGGGAGTAATTGTTGAAAGAGTTGCTTTTTTGCCTTTGCGCCGCAGAAACTCAGATCCTCTGCTAACGGTGGTTTCTAGTTTGGGGGCGGCGGTGGCGATCGCCAATATCATCCAGTATCTTGTCGGTGCAGAAATTTACACTTTTCCTGCTAATACTTACGGCTATTTACCTGCTGCAATTAACTTTGGTACGGCAGATAAACAAATTCCTATTCGCACTGTTCAAATAGTGATTTTTGGCGTAGCTATTGCGATTGTTAGTCTTCTAACTTACTTAATAAATTTCACTAAATTTGGCAAAGCAATGCAGGCGGTAGCTGAAGATGCTACTACTTCTAGTCTGTTGGGTATTGATACTGACAGATATATTGTTTTGACGTTTTTTGTGAGCAGTTTTCTGGCTGGTTTGGCGGGTAGTTTGGTGGGTTCTAGTGTTAGTATTGCTGGGCCGTATTTTGGGATTGCTTTTGGCTTGAAGGGTTTAGCGGTGATTGTGCTGGGTGGGTTGGGGAGTATTCCTGGGGCTGTTTTGGGTGGGTTTATAATTGGTTTGGTGGAGGCTTTTGTGCCTGGTGATTTTTCGGCTTATAAGGATGCTGTTGCTTTTGGCATATTGTTTATGATGCTATTGGTGAGACCGCAGGGTTTGTTTGGACGGCGCTTGATTCAGAAGGTGTAAGTTCGTTGCCCGGTTGATAATTCGGTGATTGAAATCAAATCGCTTAAGAGTCAAACTTTCGTCCCAGGAGAGGGGGACTGAAAAATAGAAGCGTTTGAGTCAAATGGTGTAAGAGGATTCGGATATTGAAATCGCTTATTGTCAAACTCTCGTCCCAGTAGAGGGGAACTAAGAAATAAACAAAGTTATGACTGCATTTTTTACTACTTATGGGTTTCTGATTGTCTCGATGTTGCTGGGTGCAATGTTGGGAATGTCGCTATATTTGCCTTTAATGACTGGACAGTTGTCTCTGGCTAGCCCTGGTTTTTATGCTTTGGGTGGGTATATTGCGGCGATTTTATCTACGACGGTTTTTCAACAGACAGGGGGTTTATTTCCGCTGCCACTGCTGTTATTGGAGATGATAATTGCAGGGATTGTTTCGGGGTTGCTGGGGATTTTGGTGGGAATTCCCGCGCTGCGGTTGAGTGGGATTTATTTGGCGATCGCAACTATTGCTTTTGTGGAAATTTTGCGGGTTTTATCGCTGAATTTAGATATCACTGGCGGGGCTGTGGGGATTTTTGGGATTCCGCAACCGTTTGGGACGCCGATCGAGTATTTGTGGATTGTACTACCTTTACTGTTGGTGAGTATGGCGATTGTCTATCGGCTGGAACGGATTCGGGTGGGGCGGGCTTTTGCGGCGATTCGGGCTGATGAGTTGGCGGCGGATGCGATCGGCATTAACCCAACTTTTTATAAGGTTTTGGCTTTTACGTTAGGTGCTGTTTTAGCTGGGGTTGTGGGTGCTGTTAGTGCCCATTTTCTGAATACTTGGAACGCGCGTCAAGGTACTTTTGATGCTAGTATTATTTACTTGACTTCTGTGTTGATTGGTGGTAGCAGAACGTTTCTGGGAGCAGTTTTGGGTGGGATGGTGTTTACTGCTTTACCGGAGGTTTTGAGGGGAATGGCGACTATTCAGGGATTGCCGGTTTGGTTGGCACAATTTCTGCGGGATGGACGGTTAATTATTTTTGGGGTGCTGATTGTTTTGGGGACGATATTTTTTCCGCAAGGTTTGGTGACGCCGGAGTTGTTGAAGAGGTGGAGGAAGGGCGATCGTACTTCTGTTTAAAATTAGATTTTTGGTAAAGAAAGGTGCGATCGCATCCCCACTCCTTATTGATCGCCTATCCATAAAAAAAGTAAGGGGCGATCGCATCCACACTTTTGATCGATCGCCTATCTATAAAACCGTGTCTCACAGATCGCTTATGATAAATGTATTCTTGTATGTCTGGGAGTTTAAACTATGTCTCTCGCTGAGTTAATTCCTTTGGTGGACAGTCTGAGCCAGTCAGACAAATTATCACTCTTCAAACTCCTAGCTGTGCAAATCCCAAAGGCTGAACTACAAGTTATCTTTTCTGCATCAGAGTATCCGGTTTGGTCGCCTTACGACGCAACGGAAGCTGCAAACATTCTTCTTTCGAGAATTTGATGTTTGTTTTCAGAGATCGCGATGCACGATCGAGATTATCCGCTTCTAATCAGCGTCGATGTCGATCGGGAAAAAAGAGAGGGGCGATCGCCGATCGATAGCTTAGAGGTGTAAACAAATGGTTTCAAAGCTTGTGTGGAGTTTTACAATGCTCCACACAACCTGCAAGATTCGCGATCTGCACTGCTTATTAGCGTCCAATCGCCTTCTTGATTCGTTCTTCAAGAATGCGATGGATGTAAGCATCTTTTGCAAGGTCTTGATGGCTAACCCGTACCTGCTTTGTTCCTTTTCTACCTTTACGGAAAGGTGTGGGAGCTTTAAATCCAGGGCAGGTTACTTCATCCCAACGACATTCTGTTGTCACTGGGGAGAAATCTGCATTTCGAGCGATGTTCTGTGAATCTTGATCGCATGTGCGTGCATTACATGGAATTGACCCGTTAACTTTAAAGTCATTCGGGAATGGTAGATTCTCCTGCCATCTGTTGAAGAAATAATCTACATTGCTCGGAACAGGGAGAGCTATGAGAGGAGCACGAAAGCCTCCTGTTCTAACAGGATCAATAACTCCAACAAATTGAATGCGACGATTGATGCGAGGAAGAAGCTTTAGAACTGAATCTCCACCAAAGCTATGCCCAATCAAAATTAGAGGACGACTTTTATCAAGTTTGTTGTTAATGAAATTGGCTCCCTCCTGCAAAAATCGCGCATCACTACTGGTATCGCCGCTTTTTCCACCTTGATCAAAGTTGCTGTAGGGAACGCTTCTGATCTCAGCGTTTATTGATGGCAGCCTATCTGCAATGCCCCATGCACAGCAGTTCCCATAGCCATTGACGAGCACAATATATGGGCGTGATGATTGAGCAGTGGCTGAGTTAATGAATGACTCTGCTCCAATCAATGAGGCACATACTGAGGCACATACTACTGCACCGATCCCGGTCAATACTTGACTCAACTTCATGTGTTACCTACTACTTAACTATTAATTGTCCCGCAGTTGCAGTACAATACTCTTCTTGCTCGGCTTATCCCGCACATCTGCGGTTTAACTCCGAACAGTCCGAACACCTTCTGCTCTGCCTTAACCCAATCAAAACCCAAGCCCGATCGCCCTGTCAGTCGGATTGAGTCGGAACTTTCCAGAAAAATTTGCCCAAATGTCACAAAGATCGGATAATATCGGAAAAACCTCCCTATCTGACCGATCGATAGACATTAGAAGCCTGAAAACTGGTAGATGAAATTTTGTTCACGAATACAGCTGATCGCCCAAAACCTATAAGATAATTTGGAAGTGCGATCACAACTCGCAACCTAGTAAAGCACCATCGGTCGCTATTGGAGATTGGGATTAGATGTACACTCCTTTCTTCCAGCGAAGCTGATTTTTATCCTTTTCCACATGATAGACCGATCGCACAAAACTGCAAAGCGAAAAAAGACGGAAAAAGACGGGCATTTCTAAAATCGCAATGCAAGGCGGAAAAAGACGGATAAAGGCGGATAAAGTCGGGTATACTAACTATAGTTCTCCGACCCCCTACTGATGGACACTGCCCATATCTTGCAATTTGTAGATAAAGTGCTCAGCGCGAAGACAGGCCAACATCTCAATGACTTGCAGCGCGGAATTATCGAGGGAATACTGAAGCGACAAAAGTATTCTGATATTGCAGATACTTACGGTTGTACGGCGGGTCATGCTAAGGATGTAGGTTACAAGCTTTTACATATGTTATCTGATGCTTTTGATGAACCAGTTGATAAAGGTAATCTGGAATCTGTTCTAGAACGGCAATTAAATCTGAATATAAATTTTGGCGATCGCACTACTAATTTTGGTAATAGCAATACAATTAACTATATCAATGGTTGCTCAGAACTACCCACTCCTACTCCCGATAAAAGTCGGTCTGAGACTCCCGACTACCAGGATGGCACGAATCAAGTTAAAATTGAAATGGTTGGTAAATTACGACAGTTGGGATTGAAGGATGAGCAAATTGCAGGGGTGCTAGGGCTGACCTTGGAGGTGGTGAAGCAGATAGATTGATAATAGCTTTTAGTTGTTTAAAACACACATCCTCAGTCAGGAGGTAGAAGTTTTATGTTTGCAGTTGTCACGCCAGAAAAAATTCATTTGCCCCCAGGAACACTTATAAAATTCCCCGGAAACTGGCAGGATTACCAAGCACTTGTAGAACAATTGGGCGATCGTCAGATTCCACGCATCAAATATCGACCAGGAGAGATTTTGTTAATGTCCCCTTTACCAGTACACGGAAAACAATCTCATATTATTGCAATGGTGGCAATGGTTTTCCTAGATTACTTGGGGCGAGATTATGAAGCGTTTACACCAATTACGATGGATTGGCCGGAGGTAAGAGGAATTGAACCAGATTATTGTTTTTATATCGATAGTTGTGCGACAATAATTGGTAAAGATCGGATTGCTTGGGGTGTTGAACCGCCGCCCGATCTAGTAATCGAAGTAGACGTAACTAGCTACACGGATTTAGATGATTACTTGCCTTATCAAGTGCCGGAAGTGTGGCTGTTTAAGAAAAATAAGCTCAGAATTTACGACTTGCAAAACAATCGATATGTAGAAAGTTCAGTTAGCCGTTATTTTCCCAATTTTAATGTATCAGAAATTGTGGAGGAATGCTGGCAAATGTCGCGCGATCGCCCTACAAGTACAGTCATTCGGGAGTTGCGGCAAAAAATTGAAAGGGAAAACGGTTGAATCATATCGTGTTCGGTGAATTGACCATAATTCCTGTAGGGGCAGGTTCACCAACAATAATCGCCTAAAACCCACAATTATCATAAACCTGCCCCCGCCCAACGATTACAAACAACTTTGAGTGCAGGTAATTAAACAAACATGGTATTCTGCCAAATCTTAATAGTTTTGTCACTGCTGCCGCTAGCCATAAACTCTCCTTCCGTGCTAAAATTAACGGAATAAACCGAGTTAGTATGACCACTAATATTAAAAATTTCTTGACCGTCTTTAACTCGCCAAATCTTGATAGTTTGATTGCTGCTGCTAGCCAGAATCTCGCCATCGGGACTAAACGCGATCGAATCAACATACCAAGAATGTCCTGTGATAGTTAAAACTTCTTGCCAATCTTTGACCCACCAAATTTTAATAGTATTGTCATGGCTGCCGCTAGCAAAAAACTCTCCATTCGGACTGAAAGCTATGCAGCGAACGGAGTCTGTATGACCTGTAAGTGTGCGAATTAGCTTCCCATCTGTGACTCGCCAGATTTTGACTGTTTTGTCCCAACTGCTGCTAGCAAGAGTTTCTCCATCAGGGCTAAAAGCAACACAATAAACTAAGCTGATGTGACCCGCAAGCGTGCGAATTTCTTGCCCGTCTTTGACTCGCCAAATCTTGATTGTTTGATCCCAACTGCTGCTAGCAATTATTTCGCCATCGGGACTGAAAGCTGCGCCGTAAACTGAGTTAATGTGACCGCTCAGAGTACGCATTTCTTGCCCGTCTTTCATCCGCCAAAGTTTGACAGTTTTGTCGTGGCTGCTGCTGGCTAGCATCTGTCCGTCCGGGCTGAAAGCTACTGTATAAACTGAGTTAGTATGACCTGTAAGAGTCACTATTTCTTGCCCCTCTTCCACTCGCCACAGCTTGATTGTTTTGTCATCGCTGCCGCTGGCTACAACTTCTCCGTTGGGGCTGAAAGCAACAGAGTAAATTAAATTTTTGTGACCTGTTAGCGTGTGAAGACATTGCCAGTTATAGGTTTGCTGTTGGGGGTGGGCGGGAGTTTTTCCGGGTTTAACTAACTTGAAATTTGTTTGAGGAATTGCTAGATCGATCGCCACTTGGGGATTAATTTCTTTTAATACTTCAACAGCCGTTTGATAGCGGCGGTTGGTAGCATTTTCAATCATTTGGTCTAAAATTTTCCCGAGTTGTTCACTCACCGGGTTGTTGGCTAAATACTGCCGCCATATCCAGGCATCTTCACCAGGATCGAAGAGGTCAAAAGGGGAAACTTGAGTTAGCAAATACAAACAAGTTACGCCTAAACTGTACAAATCGCTGGTAAAAAATGCTTTGCCTCTAGCTTGTTCGGGGGCGATGTATTCGGGGCTGCCGATGCTGGTTCCTGTTTTGAGTAATGCTGTACCTGTGGCAATTTTTGCGGCGCCAAAGTCTACTAAAACTAATTGTTTGTCGGCGCGGCGGATGATGTTCCCGGGTTTGATGTCTCGGTGAATAACGTTGTGGGAATGGATGAAGTGAAGGACGGGTAATAAACTATTGAGTAATTCTTGAATTTGATTTTCTGTAAATGTGCCTTCTGTTTCTACAATTTGTGCTAAATTTTGCCCGTCGATAAATTCTTGGACTACATATTGTCTGCTGTCTTGGATGGAATAGGCTAATAGTTCTGGAATTTGAGGGTGTTTGCCCAATTCGTCTAATCGCATTGCTTCTTGTTCAAAAAGTTCGGCTGCTTTTTTGCTGTTGCGATTGCTTGCTGATGGGATGAGTTGGATTTCTGGGGGTAAAAATTGTTTGATGACGCAGCGAGGTTTTGAGGGTTTGTCTTCGTCAACGGCGAGGAATGTTCTACCAAAACCGCCTTGTCCGATCGCCTTTATAGCCCGGTAGCGATCGCGCAGCAGCAGTTTTGAACGGCAATGTTTGCATAATTTGACTGCGGGGGGATTTTGCGGTTTGGAACAGTTAGGATTCAGACAGTAACTCATTCGATTTTAGATTTCGGATTTTTGATTTTTGATTTTAACTTTTTGAATATTTCCACAGCGCAGTAGATATTATACCTCATTAGCTTTTTAGGAAGGGGCTAGAAGCCCATTCCACAAGAAATTCACTCTTTGTGGAACGGGCTTCTAGCCCGTTAAGCGAGAATGGTGATCTGGGCGTGAGTTCCGGGGTACCTTACTATATATGCCAGTTGCGTCAGTTCTGTTTTAGAAATTCCACATAACGGGGTTATCGTCTAAATGATCGGTGACTGTTCGCCCGATCACGTCAATTTCTTTTAATTCCTCTTCACTCAATTTTACCTCAGCAGCTTTAGCATTTTCGGCTGCTTGTTCCCCGTCGCGCGCGCCGACAATTGCATTTGTTTGTGGCTGGGAAATCAACCAAGCTAAAGCTAAGTTGCCCAAGCTTATCTGGTGGCGATCGGCAATTGGCCTGAGTTGATTTAATGCTGTTTGCACTCGATCGTAATTTTCTTTGATGAACAGCTTATTTTTGGCGCGGTGGTCGCCTTCTTCAAACTTGTGTTCTGGCCCGAATTTACCTGTCAATATTCCTTGAGCTAGAGATGAATAGGCAATGATGGAGATATGATTGTCCACACAATAGGACATAGCATCTTTTTCTACCCAGCGCCAAAACAGAGAATAGGGCGGTTGCAAGCTGTCGATGCGTCCGTATTGGGCGGCTTCTTCTATTTGGGCGCGGGAAAAGTTGGAAACGCCGATCGCCCGAATTTTTCCCTGTTCTTTTAACTTATTCAGGGCGTCCATTGTTTCTGCAATTGGCACTAACTCGGAATTCCAACTGCCAGCGGGCCAGTGGATTTGGTAAAGGTCGATATAATCGGTGTTGAGGTTTTTTAGCGATCGCTCGCACGCTTCGATTAACAAATCGGGTTTCAGGTGGTTGGCGAAAACTTTGCTAGCATAAACTACTTGCCATCGCACATCTGAAAGTGCTTGACCGATAATTTGTTCCGAATGCCCTTCTCCGTAAACCTCAGCCGTATCAAAGGTGGTAATACCTGCCTCAAAAGCCGCGCGCATTGCTTTGACAGTTTCAGCATCCTCAATTCCCACCCACATCCGCTTCCCAGCTTGCCAAGTCCCCATAATTATCGGGGTAATCTGAATTTGTGATGTTCCCAATTGTCGCTTTTGCATACCCTAAGTCCTCATTTATATTTTTAGTATTCACCCTCAAGCTCTCTAATCTTAACAGAAAAAAGTTGGGTAGTCATGCACAGTAATGATATCGTTTTTTTATGCAAAAATTATAGTGAGGTACAAAGTTAAAAATTGCCCCAATATGGTTTGACAGTTTTTTTGAGAAAGACAAGGTTTTACCAACCAAACGAGAAATTCACGGGCGTAAAGTATTATTAAGTGTTTCACTATAAGTGGTTTTCCCCGATTTTTTACCTACAGGTCGATGTCTTTTAAAAGGTAGCAGTTCTGAATAATATTCCCAAAAATCAGTATAACAAACAGCACATTGTCTCTAGACCAATACGGTTCAGTTAATGTTTTTTTGTCCGAAGAGAGCTTTGCGCGATACATAAGCCCTTCGGGCAGGAGTCGCCAACGCAGGATCTGTTTTTCACAGGGTTTTGTCTCCATGAGTGTCTTATGTGAACTCTATTGACCTATGGACATTTTATTGGCAAAATACAACCTTTTGCTAGCAATCCCTCAATCCATTCTACCCTCGTCCCAAACTACCTTGTAAAGCAATAATTTAATTCTGTAAAATCAGTTTTGCATCTTGTGTTGCTTGAGAATTTTAGCGGGACTGATAAATGAAATGCCCTGAGAAGAAGAGGTACTAATCATGACAGCTTCAATGACAGGCTCATAAACCGTTTTTTCTGCAACCCACTCCACAATAAAGTTTGCACCTGAGCCTCCACTTGTATCATCTGCTGCAATAAAAAAGTCTGTGGAAGCAAGGGGCTTGAGTTCTACTGGACTCTTAATGTCGTGCCTAATCAATTTCCCATCACTATCGTAGTAACGCACCGAAGTAATAATAATCGAATTTGTCAGATCCGTATTGCGGATACTGAGCGTGGCTGACAAATTCATGATCTGATCCTGGCTATTGTAGTGATAAATATGTGAGTAAATAGGGACATATACGGTTTGTCCCATCACAACTTTTGTTTTATCTAACGGGACTGCTTTCAGTGAAATTTCACGTTTTATATCGGGTTGTTGTCTTTGTGAGGTAGTTTGGTCCCAACAAGAGCTCAGGACGATCGCGGCGATCGCCAAACCAACCCAGAAATCATGTTTCAGCTTCATCGGCATTCATCCAAATACACCACATATAGCCTTTCTCAGTAACATGAGGTGCTCTCGCGGGTATAGGGCATAGGGCATAGGGCATAGGGCATAGGGCATCAGTTGCGAGCGGTGTGTACCTCATTTTATTGAGAACCGCTATACATTACAGTTACGTCTAAAACAGAGTGCACTTTCTCTCTCGTTTGAGGCGGCTTAGTGATAAGGTTTGAGCGGCAGTTCAACCTGGAACGTTGAGCCCAGGCCCACTGCACTTGTCACCTGTATTTGTCCGCTGTGTGCCTTGACAATTTGTTGGACGATCGCTAAACCCAGCCCAAAGCCTCCGCTATCCTGCGATCGCTCGGTGTCTACTCGATAGAAGCGATCGAAAATATAGGGTAAGTCCGCTTCTGGAATACCGATTCCCGTATCGATGATCTGAATGACTGCCAAATTGGAATGAAGAACTAGACGTATCTTTACAGTTCCGCCAACGGGAGTATATTTACAGGCGTTGTAAAGCAAGTTTTCGACTACTTGCCGTAGCAAATCAGGATCAGCCAATAATTCAATCCGTTGTTCCGGTGATTCGCAGGTTAGTTTGATATTTTGGGCTTTTGCAAGTGCGAGAAACTGGGTTGCTAAATTGCTGAGGAGCTCGTTGAGATTGATTAACCTGAGCGATTCCGGCGCAAGTCGCCCCTGATGACGAGCCAACAGCAGTAAATTATTCACCAGCGTTCCCATTGATTTTGCGCTATCTACAATGTTTTCTAAGGGAGGATGGTAACGTGAATCATCACCCGCCATGAGCAACCCAAGCTGGGCATTAGTGAGAATGGCAGACAGGGGCGATCGTAACTCGTGAGAGGCATCGGCTGTAAAGCGCTGAAGCTGCTGATAGGCTTGCCGAATCGGTTGCATGGCCAGCCCGCTGAGAAACCAACCTGTGAGGGCAATTAAGCCCAGTGTCAGCGGGACAGCGAGAGTTAGCACAATCTGAAGCTCAGTGAGCCTGTTTTGAGTTTCTGTCAGGGGAGTTGCAACCTGAAGATAACCGAGTACCCCTGTTCTACCTTCAACGGGTAATGTCACCTGACGCAGCCAGATTCCTTTTCCCAAAAGTGGATCGGTCGATCGAACTGTGAGATAATCAAAAGGCGTATTTAACCGATCGGGAGGAGAATTCCCAAAAAAACGAACTAGCCGCCCTTGTGCGTTATACCAGCGCACGTAAATCAGATCTTCAGCAAGGGGATGCGAACCACTGCCTAACAAGGAAACATGACTCAGATCGACCTGGTTCGGGTTTTGGCGAACTTCATAATGCACGCTGGCAGCCATGACTCTAGTTTTGTCATACAGCAGTCGATCGAGCGCCTCTAGTTTATCTTTTACCTCAATCTGATAAATCGCCCCAGCAAACAGCACGAGAATGCTTCCCATTGAGAGGGTGAACCAACGAGCCAGATTGCGACGGTTAAACTAAGCGATTCCCTCACGGGAACCACTCGTCTTCAGAACCGGACGTGACACTTTCGCGTCATCCGGCTCCT
>NZ_JAUBOX010000131.1:3576-13247 GCF_036700445.1 Microcoleus sp. T3_B1 | reverse complement strand
TGGTGGCTGTGGGCTTTTTCATTCCTTTATTTTACCAGATGCCGCCACTTAAGTTTTTTTGACCTGAATCCTTACCTCGCAGCTAATCCATGCTGCTCTATTTCCCAACGATTCCAAGTAATCTCGCACTTGTTGGTACTTGGCGTATTGCTCGGAATCCTTGGGGAATTTGTTGCGATAACTTTCACATTCTTCTACGGCAAACTTACCCATGTAAATGCTACTGAAACACTCCGCTAAATCTGATTCTCCCTCCAATCCCCAAGTTACAACTTGTCTACCCTGCGCTAAAGCAAAGATGCGGATGTTGGTTTCCCTGGCTAAAGTAATCATTTCACCCATAATTTGCTTGGCGCCGAGAGAAATAATCTGTTTGGTTTTGCGATCGACAATCGCTCTCACATTACGCGAAATTGCTTTCCATTCATCAACCGCTACATTCCAAATGGGTGAATCAATCCCCTTTGCCATTAATGCTGTACGTCGCACTCTTTCACTTTGCAGTGCTTCCAAAGAGGAGCGGATAGCTTTGTAATCTTCAGGTACTCCTATTACATCCAAGCCAATCCATTGATGCGGCCACCGTTTGACCGTAATTACCGACTGCTTTTGGGATGGCATCACATCCATCAGCCAATCAAATAGCGTGGTTTTTCCGCATCGGGTAGCTGCAACTCCTCTAATGTGAGGAAACATCTCAGGAGTCTCCCTAAACTGCTTCCAATCAAAGAATTTCACTCCTAATTTGGGAGTTACTGGCAGTTCTACACCCAATAATTGATTGTTGTTTTGGGCGGATGCTGTGTTTGATAGGAGTTCCGCATTTTCAACTTCATCGGACTTTGATTCTATTGGAGCGGGGAAAGATGCAGGCAAAGATTGGGGAGTGGCGGCGGTAGTTAAAGCCTCCAACAGTTCGGGATTCTTCTCCAAATAAAGCGTGTTGTAGCCGTCGTAGAGTTCGCGCTTGAAATCCTTCACTCTCAAGTCAGCAGCAATCGCTGTTTTCTGGATTTCTTCCTCATCCAAAATGTCGCTTGTAGTTGCCTCTAACTGCTTTTGCCGAGCTTCATTGAGAGCAGCCTCTTCCTCGCTCTTTCTCTGCTTCACCGATGCTGCACCCGATGCAAAATAACCCGCACCAAAGCTGATTGCAGCAATTACGCCGGATGTTGTACGCAGCAACCCCCAGCCTTGATGCAGCTTCACAAACTTGGCATTGTTGGGATACTGGGAACCCGTTACCACAACAGGCGTACAGGGGTTTGTAACTTTATTGCAGTAGCTGACGTGTTTGTCAAAGTAGCCGAACAAGCTCAAGCCGCTGCATCCAATACCCACAATCACACAGGCGATGGCACTTTTCACCGCATCCACCTCCTCCACAATGCGACCAACTTCATCAGCGCTACCGACACGCCGACAATCACGCCAAGCTGCCACACTCTTGTTAACCCAAAGCCGAAGCCTACACTTAAAGGCACATTTGCCAGCAGCCACGCCGCATCCCAAAATGCAGCAATAGTTCCGACAATCACCACCAATCCACTAATCCGACGCATCGACAGCAAGTAAGGCGTTGGGTTTTTTGGTTTTACCGAGAACAGAAACCCGGCTACTAAAATCACTGCAACGAGCATTACAGGAGCACTGAGAATCCTCGAAACGTGAGCGATGGATAGCCCAACCGCAAACCAAAATCCTTGACCGCAGAAGCTGTTTAAGTTCTTGAGAAACCTCAATTGGTCTGATTCTTCTAATTCGGGGAGTTGTGGTTGTTGTGAAGGTGGATCAACAGGAGGATTTTGAGGTTTGGGAATAAGAAATGGTGGTAACTGCATGGCTACTTCCCTGAGAAATAATCAAAGGCTTTACTGCCCCATCTTTTGAGCCAACCACTTGCTTTGCTAGCGTTATTGCTAGCGTTATTGCTAGCGTTATTGGCAGCAGGACTTAATTGTTTGCTACTAGATGATGGCAAACCGTATTTCCCGCGAGTACCGTAAGCGAACAAGTCTTTTATCCTATTTCTCTCTTCACTTTTTGCCTCTTGAGCTGCTTGTCGCTCCGCATAGTTTGCTGCTTCTGTGTCAGGTTTTTGGGATAGCGCTTCTTTTTGGCGGACTAATCTGTTAGCCACAATCTGAAGAGAAATCTGAAGGTCGTATTCCGCTAAATCGCCGTAATCAATAACTTCTTGGTCGAGTAGTCTTACGCCAACATCCGAATCTTTGGCTAGCTTTTTGGTATTGGCCTGCCAACCTTTCCATGCCAAGAATACGTCGAGTGTGGCTCGATCGATCTTCTCCATGCCCTTGGCACCGGCTTTGACGCAGCGGGCTACAAACTCGTTGTATTTGACAACGCCGTCAATATAATCGTTGACGTGTTTTTCTAACTTGTCGAGGTTGTCAATCAGAAACTTGATTTCTTCAACCGAATCTACGAAGGCTCCCAATTCTTCCTCGGACATCCCGGCAAAAGCTGATGGGTCGAACCCGTAGTATCCCTGAAAAGTAGTCAACATTTCAGGTGCGCTATCAAATGCTTTGACTTTTCCGACTAGGGCTGGGGCTATGGCTCCACCGCCTGTGTATTTAACAATTGCACTCATGGTTTGTCTCCTTTAATCCAGTCTGCGGTTTGGTATGCAATCAAATCCATTGTCAGCAGCAAGGCGAGTGTAAGTTTAATTTCCTTGCGGGTCTGTAGAATAGGAACTTCTATCAGAAAGTTTCCATTCACCTGACAAATACCAGTCCACCCATTTTGTAGCTGAATCAAAAGCTCTATCCTCATTTTCTTCAACGCCAATTTCAATCGAGTCGGGGTCGCCGTCATACACGTACCAGCAGGCGAAATCTGGCTCAACAACGAGTTTTATTTTCAATCCAAAGTGAGCAAAAATCTTAATCTTGTCAGAGGTGAGTTCCGCCACTGGTTCGTCTTCAATAATTTCGCCCCTTCTCTTTAGCTCATCAAATGCAGCGTCGAATACTGCATTTAAAGTGCTTGTAGGTAAAGCTCCTATAATCTTACTCAGCATTGCATTTTGCCTCATTCAGTTGCCTTGCTTTCCCGTTAACATTAGCTAGTGTCAAACAATTCCCAAGCTTACTTACCCCCAAGCGACGGTGCAAATTGATAGTTGTGATTCGTGCTGTTGTCGATATTCTGATCGCCTTGAACTACCGTGGGTGGTAAATCTTTTACGGCTTGCCGATAACCGTCGTGCCAGGACGATTTGGCTAAATAAACCAGCATAGCGGGAATAGCTGCAAACAGGAGTGATGCACAAATTACCGAGAGTTTATCTGACATAGTTGTTACCTCAAATCTTCGTTGCTGTGCTTAAAATCAGGAAGGATCAAATGGTGGATGAACCTTTGCGTCAAGTCGTCACTGATTGCTGGGTGTTCAAGGTTAAACAACGAGTCACCACCGATTGCTGGTTTTTTGAGAGTCAAATTATCGCTAATTGTTGGCTGAGCTAGTATTAAATCGCTGGCAGCGAAAGATTCGTTTTCATCTGATACTTTGTTCATACTGCTTCCTTATTAACTATGATTCCCCTTCAGATTCAGAACATTCATAATCTTGCTGGTCAGTCTCGAATCGGTAGCAAACTCCGGGATAAGGGCATTCTCTCGGGCCTACACAATCAGGGGGGAAATATTTCTCTTTGGGCTGGCAAAGATTTTTATTTTCGTCTACCGCTTCTAAGTAAACATCGCTCTCAATAATGTTGTAAAGCGCACCATATCGATTGCTGTACAAATCGAGGTCTTTGATTTGACAAAATGCCAGACATTTGTTGTCGGGAGCGTATACAAAAACCGGCTGCTCTTCGTGCCATAACAAAACCTCTTTTTTGCGGATGTGAACTAACATCGCTGTACTCCTTAGCTCTATGTTTATGCCTTCTTGCTCAATCTGGTAACAGAATCTCGTTATCTGTCTTGCTAAAGATGACATTTTTGCCATATTCTACGCAGTAAGGCTTTAGTAACTGGTACTTTTCATCCGGGTCAGTAAATAGGATGTGTACCAGTTTTTGTTCTTGCCATCCTGATTGGCAGTGTTTAACTGTTGCCAAGACTTCTCTAATTTTCACGCGCATCCTCCAACTAATACGGCTACTTCGCTCACTTTATTGATTGTCGCAAGCTTAGATTTAAAGGTTCGCCACAATCTCAATCCAGGGTACACTAAATACAACTCAATGAAACCGTAACTTTCCAGCATCAGACAAACCTCATTAGCGCGATTGTTTCTTCAGCATAATTGCGATGGGGAGGCAATATAATGCCAGGTGTTTTAGGTTGCCTCCCCTGTTGCAGGCTCAGGAAAAAGATGAGATTCAGGAGCACCTTTTCCCTTTGAGCCTGCCTTAAAGCTAGGGCTTCCCCCAAATCTCGGTGAGCGCCTACCAGAGTCCTGGTGAAATCCTCCGCGGCGGTACTGGCTTGGTTGGTAAAACAGGCTTTGGGGCTGGCAAATTGGCATTCCGCAAATCCAAGGGAGCTGCTTTTACTGCCTCGGTGAGAACGCTGAAATTACTTCGGATATTCGATGCCATATCGGTCAAACCGTGGGTTAGATTTGCACTCAGAGAAATCTTAAAGGCATCTAGCATTTGGTCGCTAACGGCTCCGGCAACATCGGCCATTCCCAAGGATGCTTCGCGAGTCATTCCCTCAATGGCTTGTATCGCTCCGCTTTTCTCTTCTTCAGCATCGCGCTTTTCACCGCTGGCGATCGCTTCTGAGTCGATGTCATTGCAGTATTCACCGCGTCCGTTCCGAGTTCCCACTACTTGTTCGAGTGCCAAAGAAGGCGCAATTCGCTGATTCAGTACCAGCTCGAAATAAAGGTCGATTTCTGCGCTGTCATCAGGGCTCAAAAGAGAGTTTTGCCAATCGGGCTGTCCTAAAGCTTTGCGAGCGTTGGTTACGTCAGAAACTTTGTTGAGTCCCCATTTACTTTTGATGTCGCGGCGGTCAATTGTCGGTTCGGTATTCATGGGTGGGTAATCCTTCTTGTGCTAATCGTTCTCGAACAGTGGCAATGCAGCGGTTGGCTTCCAGAATCCAAGTTTCTAGGGTTAGCAAGCAGTTCAAATGAAATTGAGAAAATGTTCGGCGGTAAGGTTGTCTCTGAAACTCAGGGCATTCTGCTTCTAAAAGGGCGAGTCTGGTTTTGAAAGTAGCTTCCGGCATCGGTTTTCCCCCTTTACCTAGAATTACCTTTACCTCTGCTCTGAAGTAATTTCGATGGTTCCATTTGCCACATCGACTGTTAAAAACAGCTACGTCTACAGGCTTTTTAGGTGTTGGCATTTTCTGGTTGACATTTGATTGGCTACTTGGCGGGCTACATCACCCGAAATTCTGATTCTTTCGTTAGCTGTTTTCGGAGTCGCCCGAAGTAGCTAACGAAGAATCAAAAAAAATTATTTCCTTTCCGGCGTGCTAAATGATTTGGCATCCCAGATACCCCAGACTTCGCGTGCAGAAGCTACGGCATCTTGAAGTGCTTCTACTTGCGATCGCCCGAAAACTATAATCTGGCGGGGTGGATTGTACTTGCGGGTGACGGTAACGCTCCACTTGAATTGATGGCTTCTGAGTGCTTTCATCGATCGTCCCTCCCATCACCAGGTGTGGGTGCAGCTTCCGATGAAGCCAACAGGGAACCGGAGAACAAGCGAATCAGCCTCAACGCTTCAGGTTCAGACATCCAAACATCTAAATGTTCGAGGGAATCTTCAAACAAATCCGAGAGTTCGCATTGAGAGAGCGCTTGGAGTACCGTCGATGAATAGTGCTGGGCGTAGGTTATCGCTTCAATCAGGGCAAGCTTTTGGATGCGGTTGCAAGTGCTCAGCAGCGATTGCCAGCAAGAATGGAGTTGGCGGCGGGAGAATTGGTCGGCTATGGCCTCCAAAGCGGCGATCGCTTCGGAATCGGTTGGCAAGAAATCAAAATCTTGCGGCCACTTATCGCCAAAACATTCAACAGTACCGCACTCTTTAATGGAGCGGGTGAGCGTGTCCCTTTGGCGCAGCGAATAAACGACCGCTTCCATCAAAACCCAGAGTTCTGGTTCTGCCATCGTTTCTACGGATGCCAACAGCGAAGGATACAAAGAAGCGCTCGTCACTCCTGGCGTTGCAGCAGCAGCGGACACCTCAACCGTTATCGGTATCGGTATTTGTGTCATGATTGAAAAACCTCATTAATGTGAGTGCCACACCCCGCCCTTTGAGATTGCGAGTCATGGGGGGCGGGGTTTGGTTTTGGTTTTTTTGTCTGCCCGCGAACGCCAATCAGCGAAAGTGTTGCGGGCATTGGATTTAAGGCGCTTTCAAGTTAGTTTTGGACAACAAAAGGGGTAGTTTTATGGATGACCCTTTTACGCCGACACTGACTTTGGCGTGCCTGAGTGTATAGTAACAACAGGTAAGGTACTTGTCAATATTTACCTTACGATAGAAATGGGATTCCCGCAGACAAAGTGAAACAACAGGTAAGGTATTTGTCGAGTTTTGGTGTACCTAAATAAAAAGCGAGGTAGTAAAGGGTAGAGTTTAAGAAAGTGACAACCTCCTTAACACTTGTATGCCCTCTGATAAACCTCGAATAACCCTTTACCTAGAGAAGCAGGATATGGAGCACCTAGGGGCTTGGGCTGAGAAGGAGTTTTTAACAGTACCCCAACTGACACGAGTGGTAGTTAAGCGAGCTATAGCGGAATACCTAAAACAAAACCCTTCTAATCCCCCAACCCCCAAACCGGACAGCACCCATGATTCACCCAGTGAAACTGCCCCCCCGCCAGCCACCAAAGCCAAGCGGGGCAATAAAAAGAAAACTACTAATACACCATGAATGTCGCTGAAATTAACCCGCTTTCCCTGCCATCCCTGTCAGTCTAAGCAATACGTTCGCGTATAAAATTTTAAAAGGTTGTTATCAACAAGCGACCGCCCGCAGCGATTAGGCCAGACCAAAAAAAAGAGTCCGCAGTCTTTAGAAGAGACGGCAGACAAACAAAAAACAAAAAATATTTAAATTCATCATAGTCTAAAATCTGCCATTACTGCCACATTTGCACCAAATGCCAATCAACGGTAGTTACAGCAGAGCCGTCTCTTCTACTAAGCGCGGGTTTTTGTAAAAAACCAGCACGCAGCGCTATGAGTAGCGAAAGAGGCATCTATGAACGTTATTGCAAATCAATTCTCAACTACCGCGTACCTTTGCCCCAAACACAAGACCCACATTGAGAGCCGGGGGCTGTTGAATAATTGGAGTTACGCCAACTGCCGAACCGTATCTGCTGACGAGGCATCATTTTACTTGGGCTATACCGCCAAGTCTGGTGGCATCTTCTTTATTGGTGCAGGCACACAATTTCAGTTCAGGCCAGACAAGCCGTGGAAGTCAAGAGAAGATAAAAAGGCACCCAAGTACCGCACCCCGTTAGGGGAATATGACGCTTTTCTCCCCCAGCATCCAACCGATAAGGACTATTGGAATACTGAAAAGCTTGCAGAGCATTGCTACCACATTGACGGTCGGCCCTACATCTTACTAACTGAAGGAATCTGGAAAGCAATCGCGGGATGCTGTCATGGCTTACCGACAATTGCCTTAATGGGCATCAGCATGGGGCTGACAGCGAAAGCTAGCGATTTGCAGAACAAACGCTATCTCGTTCCCACCCTGGAAGCTTACGCTCGTGCCGGTTTTGGATTCATCATTGTCTTTGATGCAGATGCAGCCACCAATCCAAGCGTCATTTGGGAACAGCGGAAACTCGGCCACCAGTTGCTTAAGTTTGGTGTCCCCGTTCGCAGCATTACTGCACAATGGGAACCTGGCACTGAAGGAGAAACCAAAGGTATGGATGATTTTATCCAGAGAAAAGGAATAGAAGAGTTCAGGCGGATGCTTATGAAGTCAGTCAGCTTTCAGGAATGGGAGAGCAATCTTGATGGGAGCGAGGATTCATCGCCTAAGAATAAAATTCCTTTACCCCAAGAATTGGGAGCCGAACTTGCCGAGGAGTTGCGCGACCAACTCTGCTATTCTGACGAACACAAATCTTGGATGAAGTACGAACTTCGGCATAAAGGAGTTTGGGCGGCGGTGAACGACGATTATGTCCTCAGCGCCATAGATACCATGTGCCAGACGCGGGGGTTGCAACCCAACAACGCCTACTGCGCCAACGTTCTAGGGTCGCTCAAAAGGAAATTATTCGAGCTCGATTGGTTAGAGCGACCATCAAACGAACTATTGCCCTTTGAAGATGGGGTGCTTGAAATTGAAAGCAACACTTGGCAAGAACACGCCCCCGGATTCCGACTAACTTGGTCGCTACCGCGCAGCTACAAAGGAAGCGCTGTTAATACTGGATGGGCAAAAATCAACGATTGGATGAATCAGGCCACCGATGGCAATCGGAACAAGAAAGACATTCTGATTGCCTTCATCGCCGCCAGCTTGCGCGGTATGGCGCATTTGCACAAATTCCTAATGCTGACTGGCCCAGGTGGAACTGGGAAAGGGCTTTACTCCCGACTGACCACAATGGTGGTTGGAGAGCGAAACACTTGGATTGGAAACTTGGAAGATTTAACCGCTTCAGATAAAGTCGCGGATTTACAGACAAAGCGGCTAGCGGTTTTTGACGACCAAGAAAAGTACACAGGCAATTTATCAAACTTCAGGTCACTGACGGGCGGGGGTAAAATCAGCGGTCGCCAATTGTACAAATCGGCTGTTGACTTCCGTTTTTCTGGTCTGGCGCTAATTACTTCAAATCAGCCGTGTTTCCCTGCCAGCGGACTTTCCTGGTTGAAGCGGCGAATAATTCAAGAAGGATTCGAGTACACCCCCATTAAGCGAAACCCCCACCTCGAACGAGAATTAGAGCCGGAATTAAGCGCATTTACCCAATATTTGTTATCAATTCCAGTGACCGAAATAGAGCGCATTTTGGCTCAAGAAGGAAGCGGAATTAATGGCACTTTTTGGGCTGACCGGGTGCGGGCAGACCCGATGGCGTCATGGGTCAACGATTGCATTATTCACGATACCGAGGCCCAGACGGCAATCGGAGCCGATAAAGACGAATGGAAAGATGCGGATTATGTCGCGGCTAAATCAACTTTGTTTGGCTCCTATAACAATTACTGTCGTCGAGCCGGGTACAGCGCCAAAGGTAAGAACAATTTCTCAGCAGATTTGGTGGAACTCTGCCGAGAAGTCCTCGAATGGAAAGATGTCGCAAAGCAGCGGTCGGCCGCTGGCATGGCAATCAAAGGGTTGAGGTTGCGGACAGATACCGACCAAGACATTTCGACTGTAGAAGATTTGTTGAGTCAATCCAAAAATGTAGATGTAGGTCTACAGGGTGCAGACTCAAATGTAGACCTAAAACCCTTACTCCACAAGGCTTGTGTAGACTATGTAGACTTAAACTCAAAACTTGCAAAAAAGAATGAAATTACTTCTGCTGACTCAAGTCTCGGAACTGATAGCGGCACAATATCAACTCCTGCTGACTCAAGTCTCGAAACTGATGGCGGCACAATATCAACTCCTGCTGACTCAAGTCTCGAAACTGATGGCGGCACAATATCAACTCCTGCTGACTCAAGT
>NZ_JAUBOX010000131.1:0-3476 GCF_036700445.1 Microcoleus sp. T3_B1 | reverse complement strand
CTCGAAACTGATGGCGGCACAACATCAACTTCTCTTAACCAGGTGAATACTGATGCTGAGGTTGTGGAAGTCTTACCCTCACCCAAAGTTTACACGGTATACACGAGCCATACAGAGCAAGACATTCAGCCTACACAAAGCCTACATTCAGGTCAGCATTCAGGTCAGCATTCAGAATTGAACGAAGACGAACTCGACTTGCTGCAAATGATTCGATTGGCGCTGGCAGAGCCTGACCCCGAATCGGCACGGCAAGCGGCCGCCGACATTCTGCCAGCGCTCAAAGAAGTCTGTGGAAAAGGAGCTGCAAACCGAGAGAAGATTTGGGCGGCGCTGACAGAAGAAGAGCGGATCAAGTTCACCTCTTTAGCCAAAAATTCAGAGCAACCGACAATCTCTGAGCGGTCGCCGAAGCCGAGCGCACTGGGCGACAATCCCCCCGAACCGGAACCGGAGCAACTAGCGCCCGAACCCGTGCCAGCAGAGGAATTAGCGGAACCGGAGCTCGCACAAATCGCGCCAGAGGATGCCGAAAAGATACGAGATATTGCCCTGATTTGGTGGCCCGAATACTACCCCGAACAGCTCCAAAACTTGCTTACACAAATGTACGGATGGAATGCACCGGGGACTCGCTACGAGGCTGCCACAATCACCGCTTGGCTCGAAGGGGAGGATGCTTTAGTGAGGGAGCGGATAGGTGAGCTGATGCAGCAGCGGCGTTAGAGCCTTTTGGCTTAGTTCTGACAGAGTAGAAAAAGCCCCACTTACCTTTTGATGCGGTTTGTGGGGTTTGGTTAGCCTATCAGACGTAAATTCTGCACACTCAAACCCACTTTCCGCACCCTCGACTGTCACAATCGGTTTTGGCGGAATTTTGTGAACCCAATTAATCATTTTTTATACACACAAGTGGGAAATTGGACTTGCGCTCGCCAGTTCGATTTAGCCAAACTCCGAAAATTCGTAGTGTGACAGTTCAGGGTGCGGAATGTGGGCTATAGGATTGAAGTCGGGATTCGGAGGGTGATAAGTTCATTCACCTGTGTGGCTGGTCCTGGGGCAAGGCACATCGACGGCGATTGCTATGTCTGCCGAGTGTCCGATAGTCTAAAAATTTCTCAGTTGCGTAAGTCGTATCAATTTTTAAAGCTGTAAAAGCTAATCCAGTTCAATGTCTTGAATGTGCTGTTTATGCTGTTGGTGATTTTGTTTATGAGTTGGCTGTTCTTGTTCAATTAATTGTATCCAGATATCATTCCAACTTGACTGTGGACTGACAATTTCTGCATTCGGTAGTAGCGAGATCGCATTTCGAGCGAGCTGATAATTTTCTGAGAGCGCTATAATAACGCTATCGAGTTCTTGTAAGAATTGTGCAGGCAGTTGTGAAGCTCGTTCAATTCCTAGGTAAATTGTGGGTGGTGTTGTTGTAGAGTTATCCTGATTATTTTCCTGTTCAATAAGCAAAATTGAAAGGGCTTCTATTGGGTTACAGGCAATCACAGCTCGCTCAATTTCTCCGGTAGTGGCTACCCAGAAAGCAGCTTCAGATGGCAAACAATCGGTTGTAGTAAAGTTGCCTCTTTCATCGAGAACAAAAGCGAAGCTGGCTTCCCCCTCAAGCGTCCGTCCTGTAAAGACAGCTTTTTCTGAGTTGGCATACAACCAAGAATGAGAGTGTAATAAATCAAGCAATTCAAAAGGTAAACTGTACTCGACTGCTAGATGCGAGCGCACTTTTTGCCACTGAGTTTCATTCCTTTCAGGCAGGATTGACAGTTGTAACCCTAACTCCTTTGCTGTTGGAGGAGTTACAGGTGCAGTTGCTGCTAGCTCTGATTGTGACATCTCTAACTCATTTGCTGTTGCAGGAATTGCAGGTGCGGTTGTTTCTAGCTCAGATTGTGACAACTCTAACTCATTTGCTGTTGCAGATAGGGTTGCTCCTAACTCAAATGGTGACGAATCTAACTCATTTTCCTCTGCCTCACTGGGGGCGATAGCTAACTGTTGTGGCTGCATTAAAGCCTCAATTAGGGCGTTATCTCGCCCTTTGTCATAGCTAACGCCTCGATGCTTCTGCAATCCAGAAAAAGTGTAGGCTTTACCCAACTGAGTGCCACTTAAAGCGACTCCATCTAAATTGTAAGAAATGCCTTTACTGAAGCCGATTCCAGTTCGAGTCAATCCGACTTGTACCTCTACGCTTTGTTGCTGCAACTGCTCAACGAATTCTGGCATACTTGGGTTGTCTTGGGTAACTTCATCAATTAGGTCTTGCAATTGCACCCTGACGCTCTTGTTTCCCTTGTTTTTTAATTGCCTGTGTTCTCCTGTAGTCTGAGCTCGCTTGTCTGTTTCCCAACTGGGTGTAACAGTTTCCAGGTTGTAACTCCGTTCGAGCTGGCGAATAGTTTCTTGGCTTTTGTAATAGTCCCAGCTATCGTCAACAACGCCTCCATCTAGGCAAATGCGACTGGCGACGATGTGAATGTGGTCGTGTTCTGTATCGCTGTGCTTGACAACTGCGTACTGGTTGTTGTCAAATTCCATCGCTTTCATGTAGTTGGCTGCGATTGCCAGCCAGCGTTGGTCATTTTCTTCAGAATCTTCTAGTTTTTCGGTGCTTGCAACAGATAAAGTGGCGTGAAAAACTGCTACTTTCAGGTTAGGTCTTAGTTGTCGGGCGATGCCAAATTCAGCAGCGAGTTCTTCAGGAGTCTGTCCGCACATAGTACCGCCAATTAGAGTGGCGTCTTTTTTGCCCAGCACGTAGTTTAGACAGCCCCGAAAGCCTGTACCTTTGATTTGTTTGCCAATCATAACCGTTTCGCAGTAGGTTTATTACATCAATTGCTCAGGCTGGTTAAAAATTAGCGGACTGTAGAATTGGCAAGGTTTGCAACTATTGTTTTAATAGCAGTTTGGTTTTGTTGAATGAGGTGCTGTACGCTTTCTAAGAGTCCTCTATTGACAATAACGGGTTCTCCTAATATCACAGCACTATTGCAAGCTTTAGCAATCTGATTAATATTGTTTCCGGCAATTATAAGTTGGGCATTAATTTGGCACAAAACTTGATAGGCTTTCAAGTCAAATGCAGCTAGAGGGCGTGGCATGGCTCTTTTCAAAGCTGCACGACGCATGAAGTCGCTCATACTCAAATTTACTTGGTTCGCTAATGTTTGAATTTGGCTATAATCCGAGTCTGTTAGGCGAATGTGGATATGGTTTGATAGCCGCTCTCTGGGTCTTACTTTCAGTAAAGTTTTCATAGCTTTTAATCAGGAATCACACTATGAGCCAAGATACAAGTTAATAACTGTAATTAAAAACCGCTAGTCAGGTGATTTTATCTCCCCCAATTGGAGAGGGCTATTTAGACAGTTTATTAAGGTAAGCTGTTCAGCATCTAAAACGCATATTGCATAGTATAATATGATGATATTTATAAAAAGTCAATGCCTACTAAA
>NZ_JAUBOX010000130.1:0-13271 GCF_036700445.1 Microcoleus sp. T3_B1 | reverse complement strand
GTAGATGGTTATTCTTACTTGCTGTTTGAATTATATCAAAAACTGAAGGCGGTTGAAACCGCTACCGACTTATCCCCGTGTCTAAAGCCAGGGGCCCGGCGGGCTCGTTCTTCGGTCAACCAGTAGCCATTAACTCTAGCCCTAATACTCCTTAATAATATTATTTATCAATAAATTTAGAGGTATTCCTTTAGCTGCTATTTTCGCTAACGAGAAGCCCAATTCCGATCAAGCGCCAAAAACACTCATCATCGTGATATAACGATTTTTTTTCCTACAGATTTACATACCTGAACTCCAATCAGTGAAAATTTTTCTCAAATACCCCTTGACGAAACTACTAAAATTGTTGATTATCTATATCAATAACCTGCGATCGCTGAAAACTCCCCTGGCATCTTTCTCAAGAGGTAAATCGCCGTGACCAGCATGGCAAAAAAATCCTTCCCAGCCGAAGGAAAATCATTTCCCTGGTGGGTCGGCAAAGCCCGCTTAATCAACCTTTCGGGCCGTTTGCTAGGTACCCACGTCGCCCATGCCGGCCTCATCGTCTTCTGGGCGGGAGTCTCTACCCTATTAAAGCTTTCCCGCTTAAACCCCGAATTACCCATGTACGAACAAGGCTTAATCCTATTGCCAAACCTAGCCAGACTCGGCTTGGGCGGGGGTGCGGGAGGCAAAATTGTCGATACTATCCGTACTTCGCCCTTAGGGCGATTCACCTCTTTCTCGGCTTCGGCGGCATCTTTTACTCCCTCAAAGGGCCAGCCACCCTCGAAGCAAGAACTTTTTTCTTTGGCTACACATGGAAAGACGCAGACAAAATGACCACCATCTTGGGCATCCGCCTAGTTTTGCTGGGTGTCGCTACCTTCTTGTTGGTGGCCAAAGCTATGTATTTAGGTGGTTTATGACTGTTTTTTTCTAATATTTATGTATCGCCACTTTGATTATTTTTGTGGAGTCTGTCCGTAACATTGCCGCAAGGAGCGCATCAAATCAAGCGCTTGTATCCAATTCCTTGTTATGGGGATTTTTTTACTAAGGACTACCGCCACACATTTACAGTGCGCCCGTGCGTTGCTTGTACTAAAGATGCGATGGTTGCACTGACTTTGAACCTAAAACTGGTTTTGCCAATGCTTATCAGCAAAATTGCTATAAACTTCACAAAAATTACGCACAAATACCGAAAACCACTTTTTCACTTCCACTTTTAGTAAGGGGGATAGGTGGCTATCAGATTACCCTGGACTAAAGGGGGAGTTCAAAATTAGATATATTCTCACGGAAAATACACTTTAGGAGAATCTAAAAAATAGCACGAATAAATAACAGATAATCCCCTAGAATCCTCGTTCAACTTTTTTATTTTTTCCGACATGAATTTATACAGTGCTAACTCACTCAAAGTCGAACTAAACCAGAGAGGCTGCCGCCTGACTCCCCAGCGAGAAACTATTTTGAGTGTCTTTCAAAATCTACCGCAAGGCAATCATTTAAGTGCGGAAGAATTATACAAGACATTGCAGAATAAAGGAGAACGAATTGGCTTGTCTACTGTCTACCGAACGCTGCATTTATTAGCAAGGATAGGAATTTTGCGTGAACTAGAATTAGCAGAAGGACACAAACATTACGAACTGAATTTTCCCGAATTGCACCACCACCACCATCTGGTTTGCATTCAGTGTCACAAAACCTTTGAATTTAGCGATGAATCCATTTTAAAAATTGGCAAAAAGCAAGTTGAAAAAGCTGGGGTAGAACTGCTAGACTGTCAGTTAACTGTGCGTGCGGTTTGTTTGGAAGCGCTACGGGACGGATGGCCTTCTTTGGTACCCAGCAATTGGTTGTGTCCCAGATATCATTCAGAAACTGATGAGGAAATTAGTTGATTTGGATGAAATACACTTCGGTAATTGGTAATTGGTAATTTGTGCTTTTTTCTTCGTTATGAGCTGTTAGTTATTAGCACCTACAAATAACCAATGACAACTGACAACTGACAACTGACTGCTGACTGCTGACTGCACTTTTGCAATCAAGCAACCTCAGAATCGCAACGTTGGTGTTCCATCCGAAATATGTTAGCGTACAAACTAGCAACAATCTGTTTGCCTTCCTGAGTCAACTGCAAGTAACCGAGAGATTCACTGATGTGAGGATAAATGCCGCTCCAGTAAAACTTAGAGTAGCTTTGCAGCAAGTCGCCCGGATGTCGGTAGCCCAAAAGTTTAGTAGCACCGCTTTCTTCCAACTCGTAAAACAACGCGCCAATTTTCTGCAAATATTGCGGGTTGCTGAGCTGACCTATCAAGTCAGCACCGCGAACTAAACTAGAGTAATTAACTGCCTCCTCGTCAGTGTTGCCGTCAAAAACCGAGAAACGAGTCTGTTCTATGTTCTGCTTAATTATCTCAGCATTAATTAGCTTGTGGTTGCCGAAGCGCTCGTCAATGAACAATTTAGCTCGGTCAACTCGGTAAGGAGCTAAGCTAGCCGCTGTTGCACCGGGAGCAAGTGCAATTCTCATGCCATCTTTTCCCGTAGCATACAATCCTTCGGATTCTTGGTCTTGTCGGCAAACTCCTTTGACATATCCGATGTCTTGGCACAGCAAAGAAATGATGAAGTGCAGCCAATCTTCGCAGGAAACTCCGCCCTGGCGAATGTGTTTTCCCCGCAAGATTTCTTGACCGACTAAGCTAATGCAAATGGCGTGTTCTACATTGTGATAAAGAGCGTCGCTGTTAGCGATGTTTTCTAACGCCATTGCGCCCACCCAGGCAATAATGTCAGCATAGTCTGATTTGTAGCCTCCGTAAGTGCGGCTGTACCCGTTCTGAAGTTGTTGGATGAAAGCCTCGATCAGCAGTTCTGTAGAATTAAACATACCGTGTCCTTTTACCTTAATATTTCCTTTTAAGAGCGGTGCATCTATGGGGGAGTCCTCTAATTTTATGGATGAGATTTTAGTTCACAACTCCTGCACCCCGCGTGCGTTGTGCTCTGTGGGCGGCAAATGGGTGGCAATCTCACAACTCAGTGACGCAGCTACGCCCGGGGAGTCACGAAGCAATCTCGCGCCCTGACTCAAAACTCCCAAGCAACTCAGTCCGTCACTGACACCCATCCCCGCCGTACTGCATACAGCAGCCTGCTGACAATTTTTCGATCGTCTGAACTTTTTAAACTGTGAGAATTAATTGCGTATTGAATGTGCTGGAACACAGTCCGATCGATCTTACCGGATTTCCAAATATTCAAGTAAAGTTCGGAAATTTTATATTCAGGAATATAAGCTTTAGTTGTCATCTGCCGTCAACTCAATGTATATTTCTTATTGTGCGGCAATTTTAGATAACTTTATGTGATGTAGATCGGCTATACACTGTGATGCGATCGCAGGCTGGAGTTGGACTAACTAGCCCCAAAATTTACTAAACTTAGTCATACTTAACTTGACTGATTAACATTGTGGGCGGTATGATTAAACCAATGCCTAAAAAAGGCTTAAGCATCTGGTTTGTAAACCACAGCGCATGTCAAAACTGACCAGCCTGTAAAAAGGTCGAACGGGAGTCCGCGTTTCGTTAAATTGGTTGAAAATAGTGGATGACTCATGGCTAAAAGCTTCAACTAAAATTAACTCAATTAGGGTGTTGCTCCGCCCGAATTAACGCCTGTGGACAAGTTGCGAGCCGACTCCCTTGGGTGAAGATCCGAAGCAGACCCTTCAGGAGCAATCCTGATTGAATGGTAAGAATTAAATAAGTTTAGCCAAGTTTTGTGTAGCAGTTAAGGCGCCTCTCCTCACAATGGTAATTCGATCGAAAAAGCGCGATATGGCGATCGTCATAAATTTTGGTGACGGCTGTGAAAATCATCATAGTTGCGCCTAAATTATAGGATGTCACATACCATTCTCCCGTTGCGCTCGCCCCCGGACAACTTGCAGCAAGGAAGGAAGTTCGATCGCGGATCGCGCAAATTTCTTGCCAAAGAAACTCGCGTCGTGTACAATACAGAGTCTGGTATCCTCACTTACCCATAATTATTTTCATTCATCCCGTCCCCCCAGAGGGGAAGGGACTTTCAGTGCGGATACAGCCAAATCACTATATTCAGCAAAAAGCTAGAAATGCCGTAACTCATGCCCACTATTCAGCAACTCATCCGTTCAGCACGGGAACAAACGCAGAAAAAAACCAAATCGCCAGCTCTCAAGAGTTGCCCGCAGCGCCGCGGAGTTTGCACCAGAGTGTACACGACCACCCCGAAAAAACCCAACTCGGCGCTGCGGAAGGTGGCTCGGGTGCGGCTGACATCTGGTTTTGAAGTCACCGCCTACATCCCAGGGATCGGTCACAACTTGCAAGAACACTCGGTAGTAATGATCCGGGGCGGTCGGGTAAAAGATCTGCCCGGAGTTAGATACCACATCATTCGGGGTACATTAGACACCGCTGGGGTGAAAGACCGCAAGCAGGGTCGTTCCAAATACGGGGCCAAGCGTCCTAAAGAGAAAAAATAACACGGAACTCGCCCGCTCGTCGGGGTTGGGAAGCAAAAATAAATCCGATCGCGCCGATCAATTGCACGCTCGATCGTCATAAATCGAGATGTGATCCCAAAACCCCAAACTCAATCATTCAAAATCAAAAATCCCAAATAGAACTATGTCTCGCCGCACAGTTATTCAAAAACGTCCAGTTCCACCAGATCCAACCTACAACAGCCGGTTGGTAAGCATGATGGTGAGACGGATCATGCAGCACGGCAAAAAATCCGTTGCCTCCAGCATCGTCTACGACGCCCTCAAAACAATCCAAGAACGCACAGGGGCTGAACCGTTAGACTTGTTTGAAAAAGCAGTCAAAAACGCAACACCCCTGGTCGAAGTCAAAGCCCGCCGGGTAGGTGGCGCCACCTACCAAGTGCCGATGGAAGTGCGTTCCGATCGCGGTACCACCCTCGCCCTCCGCTGGCTGATCAGATTTGCCCGCGCCCGCACCGGCCGCTCAATGGCCGCCAAGCTAGCCAACGAACTGATGGATGCAGCTAACGAAACAGGGAGTGCTATTCGCAAGCGCGAAGAAACTCACCGTATGGCTGAAGCTAACAAGGCTTTTGCTCACTACCGCTACTAACTGCAACAACGGGCATGGAGAGGAGCGCGATCGTTCGGTATAAAAGCATCGGGTGAGAAATTGGAAAGTGTAAGTTTTGAGTGTTGAGATTGCTTCTCTTGGCGCAATTGCGATTCGTGAAGCAAACTCAAAACTCCCAAAATTAAAATTCACGCACTCAAAATTCATGCACTCTCTGAATCCTCCATGTCGCATCCTTAATATTTTTGTAAACAAATCTTGCAAAAAATATTAAAATGTAACAATAAGCTTCCGAGGCTTTTGTAAGTCGCTGGGGAGTTCAAAATAGGGTTACTGTGTAGTATAATAGTATTATAACAGCAACACAAAATTAAGGAGGTAGCTGTGGCACGTACCGTCCCGCTAGAAAAAACTCGCAACATCGGCATCGCAGCCCACATAGACGCGGGCAAAACAACAACAACTGAAAGAATTCTGTTCTATTCAGGCATGGTTCACAAAATGGGTGAAGTGCACGAGGGAACAGCAGTCACTGACTGGATGGAGCAAGAGCGGGAGCGGGGAATTACGATTACTGCCGCTGCTATCACCACCAGTTGGAAAGATTACAAAATCAACATCATCGACACTCCCGGACACGTAGACTTCACGATCGAAGTCGAACGCTCGATGCGAGTGCTCGACGGAGTGATCGCAGTGTTCTGCTCGGTAGGGGGAGTGCAGCCGCAATCCGAAACAGTTTGGCGACAGGCCGATAGGTACAAAGTACCGAGGATCGTGTTCGTCAACAAAATGGATCGGATGGGCGCAAACTTCTACAAAGTCTACGGCCAAATTCGCGATCGAATGAGAGCGAACGCCGTACCGATCCAAATCCCGATCGGCAGTGAAGAAAACTTCCGGGGAATTGTAGACTTAGTGCAAATGAAAGCCTATATCTACAACAACGACACGGGAACTGACATCGCGGAAGTAGAAATCCCCGATGAAGTAAAGGATCTAGCCGTAGAATACCGCACCAAGCTGATCGAGTCGGTAGCAGAAACCAACGACGCCCTCACCGAGAAATACCTCGAAGGCGAAGAGTTAACGCAAGAGGAAATCCGCTTGGCCCTGCGTCACGGCACTGTCGAAGGTACGATCGTCCCCATGTTGTGCGGTTCGGCATTCAAAAACAAAGGCGTTCAGTTGTTATTGGATGCAGTCATCGACTATCTGCCGTCGCCCTTGGAAGTTCCTCCAATTCAAGGACTCCTGCCCAACGGCGACACAGCCGAGCGGTTTGCCGACGACAACGCCCCGCTGTCAGCCCTGGCCTTCAAAATCATGGCAGACCCCTACGGTCGCCTGACCTTTGTTCGCGTCTACTCCGGTATCCTCAAAAAAGGCACCTACGTCCAGAACTCCACCAAAGACAAAAAAGAGCGGGTTTCTCGCCTAATTGTACTCAAAGCGGACGATCGGATAGAAGTTGAGGAACTCCGAGCCGGAGACTTGGGAGCAGCCTTGGGTTTGAAAGACACCTTCACCGGCGACACCCTCTGCGAAGAAGGAGCGCCAGTGATTCTGGAATCTCTGTTTATTCCAGAGCCAGTCATCTCGGTGGCTGTCGAACCCAAAACCAAACAAGATATGGAGAAGCTCTCCAAAGCCCTCCAGTCGCTCTCGGAAGAAGACCCCACCTTCCGAGTCAACGTTGACCCAGAAACCAACCAGACAGTCATCGCCGGTATGGGCGAACTGCACCTGGAAATCCTGGTTGACAGGATGCTGCGGGAATTCAAAGTAGAAGCGAACGTGGGTCAGCCACAAGTAGCCTACCGCGAAACCATTCGCAAAGCCGTCCGCGCCGAAGGTAAATTTATCCGCCAAAGCGGTGGTAAAGGTCAGTACGGTCACGTCGTGATCGAACTAGAACCCACCGAAGTCGGAAGCGGCTTTGAATTTGTCTCCAAAATTGTTGGTGGCACTGTACCCAAAGAGTACATCGGCCCTGCAGAACAAGGGATGAAAGAAGCGTGCGAATCAGGTATTGTAGCAGGATATCCCGTGATTGACCTCAAAGCTACTATGGTAGACGGGTCTTTCCACGACGTAGACTCCTCAGAAATGGCATTTAAGATCGCCGGTTCAATGGCGATCAAAGAAGCCGTGATGAAGGCGTCGCCAGTGCTGCTAGAGCCTATGATGAAAGTAGAGGTTGAAGTTCCCGAAGATTACATCGGGAACGTCATCGGAGACCTCAACTCGCGTCGGGGTCAGATCGAAGGTCAAGAGACGGATCAGGGGATAGCCAAAGTTTCTGTAAAAGTTCCACTAGCAGAAATGTTTGGTTACGCCACCGACATCCGCTCGAAAACCCAAGGTCGAGGCATCTTCACAATGGAATTCAGCCATTACGAAGAAGTGCCGCGAAACGTGGCTGAAGCCATTATCGCTAAGAACAAAGGGAACTAATGATTTTGGATTTTAGATTTTGGATTTTGGATTGAATCCAAAGTCTAGAATCTAAAATCTCAAGTCTAAAATCGCTAAAAGAAACAAGGAACAGATCAAGAATGGCACGCGCAAAATTTGAACGGAATAAACCCCACGTAAACATCGGCACGATCGGTCACGTTGACCACGGCAAAACAACTTTGACCGCCGCGATTACGATGACTCTCTCTGCACTAGGTCAAGCAAAGGCTAAGAACTACGCCGACATCGACGCTGCGCCTGAAGAAAAAGCACGGGGTATTACGATTAATACTGCCCACGTGGAATACGAAACCACAGGTCGGCACTATGCCCACGTAGATTGCCCCGGACACGCTGACTATGTGAAAAACATGATCACCGGTGCTGCTCAAATGGACGGCGGCATCCTAGTAGTGTCAGCGGCAGACGGCCCCATGCCTCAAACTCGCGAACACATCCTGCTAGCTAAGCAAGTTGGCGTTCCCAGCCTGGTTGTCTTCTTGAACAAAGAAGACATGGTGGATGATGCTGAACTGTTGGAATTGGTAGAACTGGAAGTTCGCGAACTTTTGAGTTCTTACGATTTTCCTGGTGATGACATCCCCATCGTCACAGGTTCGGGATTGAAAGCTCTCGAAGCGATGCTTGCTAATCCCAAGACTGTCAAGGGCGAAAATGAGTGGGTTGACAAAATCTACAAGCTGATGGAAGAAGTAGATTCTTACATCCCCACACCAGAACGCGAAGTTGACAAGCCTTTCTTGATGGCAGTTGAAGACGTATTCTCGATTACTGGTCGGGGTACTGTTGCTACTGGTCGGATTGAGCGCGGCACAATCAAAGTCGGCGAAACAGTAGAAGTGGTTGGCATTAAGGACACTCGCAGCACTACGGTGACTGGTGTGGAAATGTTCACCAAGTCGTTGGATGAAGGCTTGGCAGGCGACAACGTGGGTCTACTGCTGCGGGGGATTTTAAAGGCGGATATTGAAAGAGGCATGGTAATTGCCAAGCCCAAATCCATCAGTCCTCATACTCAGTTTGAATCTGAAGTGTACATCCTGAAGAAGGAAGAAGGTGGCCGGCACACGCCCTTTTTCTCTGGATATCGCCCTCAATTCTACGTTCGTACCACTGACGTGACCGGCACGATCAACCAGTTCACCGCTGATGACGGTAGTGAAGCAGAAATGGTGATGCCCGGTGACCGGATCAAAATGACTGTTGAGTTGATTCACCCGATCGCGATCGAACAAGGAATGCGCTTCGCTATCCGCGAAGGCGGCCGCACCGTCGGCGCCGGCGTTGTTTCCAAAATCCTCAAGTAGGACTCCGATAACAGCTTAAGTAGCAGAAAAGCCGCCAAATGTCAATAGGCTTTTCTGCTATTTAGTGAGTAGTGAGTAGTTATAGGTTAGTGGCTAGTTGTTAGTAGTTATGGGTTAAATGTTCAATAACAAATAACAAATGACTAATGACTAATGACTAATGACTAATGACTAATGGCTAAAAATAAACTGAACCTCGAAAATTCAAGAAACAAAAATGGCAACAATTCAACAACAAAAAATTCGCATCCGCCTCAAAGCTTTCGATCGCCGAATTCTAGACGCATCCTGCGAAAAGATTGTAGATACAGCAAATCGGACAGCAGCCATAGCGATCGGCCCGATTCCCCTACCGACAAAACGACGGATTTACTGCTTGCTGCGATCGCCCCACGTAGACAAAGATTCTCGCGAACACTTTGAAACCCGCACGCACCGCCGCATCATCGACATTCAGCAGCCATCGGCCAAAACAATTGACGCTTTGATGAAACTGGATTTGCCAGCCGGCGTAGATATCGAAGTCAAGCTATAGATTGAGGGCTGGGAAAATAACAAAAAAAGGAACAAGGGAAAAATACTTTGTTCCTTTTTTTTCATTCCCGGACGCAAGGATAGTCAGAAACAAGTTTTAAAGTTGAGAATACGATCGAGGTGTTGTAAGCTGCGTTGATGGTAATGCTATGGTTGATAAGATTCTTTGCTTTTTGGAGAAATTTGCTATGATAGTTTAAGCGATCGCTATTCGATATTTCTTCAATTACCAGCTATGAACATTCAGTTGGTTGACTCCTTAATTCAAGTCATTGAATCGCTGACACCTGAAGAGAGTTTGTTGTTCCAAGAAAAACTTTCCGCTAGGGCGATTCAGAGTACACCTGGAGTCTGTGGAGGAAATGCCCGGATTCGCAACACCCGCATTCCTGTTTGGACACTCGTTTCGCTTCACCAACAGGGGGCCCATGAGGCTGAGTTACTTCGGAATTATCCAGTCTTGGACGATCGCGATCTAGAAAATGCTTGGCGTTATTACGATCGCCACCGCGAAGAAATCGATCGTATTATTATTTCTCATCAAACCGATGATTGAAAGGGTAAGATGGATAAAGTTTAAGAAAACCAGTTTTCTATCGGCAAATCTTGAAAGTTTGCATAATCAGCAACATTTCGTGTTACCAGAATCAGATTATTGACTTTAGCGATCGCTGCTATTTGTCCATCAGCATAAGACGGTGTAAGACCGATCGGGATGAGTCTTGCTCGTTAAGAAAGCGAACCACTCAGCCACTTCTTTAGTGTAGGGCAAAATCGGTAATTTTCTTTTCACTTCTTCCTGAAGATAGGCTTCGATCGCGCGGCGCATAGAATCTGGCATTCGATAACAGCCTAACAGAACTTCGTGCCAAACGTTCGAGGCAATCGCCACAGTTGATTTTGCCTCAATTAGTTTAGCCATCACATTGGCATTCGGAATAGGACGAACAGGCGGGCGAGATAATGTTAGTATCGAGTAAATAACGCAGAGTCATTCAAAGATGACCTCGCGCCCTGCCAAAGTTCGATCGCGAATTTCTCCCCAAATTTCATCAGGATTTAAACCCAGTTCATGCAGTTGATATTTTTCTCGAAATGCACCAAGAGATTCTCCAAAGCTAAGTTCGAGATGCTGCGACTGTTTGCGGCGTTGAATGTATTCGCGCAAGGCAATTTCCACTAGGGTTTCCAGGGAAATATTTCGTTCTAGTTCGATCGCCTCTTGCAGCAGCGCCGTATCCACATTCAGGCTTGTCACCATTGGCTTTCCTCTTTTAACTGCTCTTTTATTATAATAGTAATGCTTAGGCAAGAAACCGGGTTTTTACGAGCATACTTCGTTACAGCCGAGAAAACTCCAAAAAACCCGGTTTCTTAGATCGCCCTTCCTCGCACCAGATCCCAGAAACCGGGTTTTTGCCATCATACTTCGTCACAGCCGAGAAAACTCCAAAAAACCCGGTTTCTTAGATGGCGATGCGCGCGCAATTCCCCACCAAACTAAAAATACTGTCACAATAAAATGAAGACTAGCGAGAGATAAAGGGCATGACGCGAGAGGAGTTGTTGCAGTTAATCGATCAAGTCGCCTCCCAGAACCAGACAGAATTGGATTTGTCGGGGCTGGACTTGGAGGAATTGCCGCCGGAGATTGGCAAGTGCACGCAGCTTGAGACGTTGGTGTTGGGGAAGGTGGAAAAAGGGGAATGGGTTGATGGTAAATTGACTCCGAAATTAATCACCAATCAATTAAGTACGCTGCCAAAGGAATTGCGAGCGCTGGAAAATTTGCGCTCGATCGACCTCAGTGGCAATCCATTTGGAAAAATACCAGAATTCCTGCTGGAAATGAAGCAATTAGAGAGTTTAAATTTAAACAGCATTAATTTAAAAGAAATTCCAAAAGATATCGCTCAATTATCCAATCTGACAGAGCTTAACCTCCGTCACAATCAAATAATACAAATCCCAGAAGTGCTTGGCCAACTGTCGAACCTGACACAGCTTTACCTCTTTAACAATCACATAACCGAAATCCCAGAAGCGCTCGCTCAATTATCCAATCTGACAGGGCTTTACCTCGGTTACAATCACATAACCGAAATCCCGGAAGCACTCGCCCAACTGTCGAATTTGACAGTGCTTCACCTCTGGCACAATCAGATTACCCAGATCCCAGAAGCGCTCGCCCAACTGTCGAATTTGACAGTGCTTCACCTCTGGCACAATCAGATTACCCAAATCCCAGAAGCGCTCGCCCAACTGTCGAATTTGACACAGCTTGTCCTCAGTCATAATCAAATAACACAACTCCCAGATGCGCTCGGTCAATTGTCGAATCTGACAGAGCTTGTCCTCAATCACAATCAAATAACACAACTCCCAGATGCGCTCGGTCAATTGTCGAATCTGACAGAGCTTAACCTCAGTCACAATCAAATAACACAAATTCCAGAGGCGCTCGGCAAACTGTCGAAGGTGACACAACTTGTCCTCCATAACAATCAGATCGCCCAAATTCCTGAAGCGCTCGGCAAACTATCCAATCTGACACAGCTTTACCTCAGCAGCAATCAGATCGCCCAACTCCCAGATGCGATCGGTCAACTATCTCATCTGACACAGCTTTACCTCTTTAACAATCAGATCGCCCAAATATCAGATGCGATCTGCCAACTATCCAATTTGACACACCTTGACTTCAGAAGCAATCAGATCGCCCAAATCCCAGAGGCGCTCGGCCAACTGTCCAATCTGACACACCTTGATCTTAGAAGAAATCAGATTACCCAAATCCCAGATGCCATCTGGCAACTGTCCAATCTGACACACCTTGACCTGATTAACAATCAGATTACATCCATCCCAGAAGCCATCGGCAGCATGGAGAAGCTGGAAAAACTGGATTTGCGAGGTAATCCGATACCAATTCCGCTGGAAATATTGGGCGGAAAACAATCATCTCAACCTGGCGATATACGTGCCATTCTCGATTTCTACTTCCAAACTCGCGACCCCAATGCTACCGAAGAACTCAACGAAGCCAAACTTTTGATTGTCGGCGAAGGCGAAGCGGGCAAAACCACCCTAGCAAACAAACTCCTCAACCCCAACTACGAACTCAAAGAACGAGAACCCTCCACCGAAGGCATTGATGTGATGCGCTGGGAATTCCCACAACCCAACGGCAAACCTTTCCGCGTTCACCTCTGGGACTTTGGCGGACAGGAAATCTACCACGCCACCCACCAATTTTTCCTCACCAAACGTTCTGTGTATGTCCTCCTCGTCGATAACCGCCGCCAAAACCCCAACCTCTGCTACTGGCTGAGTATGATCGAACTCCTCAGCGACGGCAGTCCCGTCTTCCTCGTCCAAAACGAAAAACAAGACATCCGCTGCGAAATTAACCTCTCCCAACAGCGGGGGGACTTTCGCAACCTAGAAAAAGATTTCGCTACCAATCTCAAAACCAATCGGGGACTTGAAGCCCTCCAACGGGCCCTGCAAAACCGCATCGCCACCCTCGAACACATCAATACGCCCATCCCCAAACGCTGGGCAAACGTCCGCTATGTTGTGGAAAACTATTCCCAACGCCAAACCCATATCGAAGTCAGTGAATTTTTCAATATCTGCGCCGGCCAAGGCTTCAACAAGTCCGATAAACCCGCCATGTTGAGTCTCAGTAAATACCTCCACGACTTGGGTATCATCCTCCACTTCCAAAAAGACCCCATCCTCAAAAATGTAGTTATCCTGCTACACAAATACTAGACAAGTCTCGACATTTGCTTCTTACTTCATCGGGAGCATGGGAGCGGTTATCCCTCAG
>NZ_JAUBOX010000129.1:0-13406 GCF_036700445.1 Microcoleus sp. T3_B1 | reverse complement strand
CCTATCACTTTCACTGGTCTTACGAACAAATTATGAGATTTGAACACCGAGAAAGACAGCAGTGGGTTGCTGAAGTTCTGCGAATCAATCAAAAGTTAAACGAGCGCTTGGGGTCTAGTTTTTAGAAGAGGAGTTATTCAGGAGTAAATCGTGAAAAAAACACTGTTAAATGTGGGGTTAAGTTTCGCAAATAGCTTAACAGGCATTCGTTTCGATCCTTATAACGCTTCTAACTTTTATCTCGAAATTGAAGGGTTAATAACGGGTGGATTTAGTGAAGTTACGGGGCTAGAGAGCGAAATTGATTTAGAACCATATCAAGAAGGAGGTGTGAATGGATATAGCCATCAATTTCCCAGACGCACTAAATACCCGAATCTTGTGTTAAGTCACGGTCTGACATTGAATGATACGCTTTGGACTTGGTATCAATCGGCAGCTAAAGGCAATATTCAACTCAAAAATGTCACGATTATTTTGCTGAACGGCCAACAATTTCCTGTGATGTTATGGAATTTTAAAAATGCTTATCCGGTGAAGTGGTCCGGCCCTACTTTTAATGCCCGCAATGCCAATGAAGTGGCGGTTGAAAGACTGGAGTTGATTCACCAGGGTATTGATAAAGCTTAGATTTTTAGCCGGAAGGGATTGGTTTAAATTATGTCGGAAGTTAAGCGCTCTTTAACTGAAAAAACGAATTGGCAGGATGGAATTGACCAAAAGTTCCAAGCGCGATTGATGCGCCCTTTAGAAAAGCCAGGGCTGATTAACACTTCTGTGTTAGCAGGAGCAATTATTTCGCGATCGCACCGACTGAGCGATCGGCTACCCTTACTTGCACAAATGGATCGGCGCTGGTCTAGTGTAACGACTCAATCAGCGAATCATCTTCCCCTCGTTTACGCTCATCCTCTACCTATTCCAGAAAAAAATGGGGAAAAAGTTAATCTCTCAGAAATTTCATCTATCCCTAAAGTACATCGAAAAGAAGTACCCATTATTCAAGCCAAATTTGCTCCTGGGAGCGAATCAACCTTACTTCATAACTTGCCTCGGAAAAGCTCGCAACTAAGTGAAGTAAACGACCGAAAACAAACTCATATTCCGGAAAGTATTTCAGAGACTCTAGGCGAATCTTTGGTTTATATTGGTTCAGGTTTAAGAAATTTAGATAATATGGGTCAGCCTAATCAGTCAGCTACTCCGATAAATTCAAATTCTAACTTAGATTTTTCCAAAATCTCAGTTAACCAATTGCCTGTTGTTCAGGCCAAATTAGACTCAGCCACTCAATCTGCCGATATATTATCCCCCAGTAGGCCCGCAAAGTCAGTTAGCAGCGAACTGGGGGAATCAACACTTCCTCTAGTTAAGTTTACGCCGGACTCGATTTCCGAAATGGCATCGCCAACTGCTCCTTTGTTTGGCGAAATAATGGCAGATAGGGTATTGACAAATGAAGGGTATAGCTCTACAGTAAAAGTTATAAGTCAGGCTACCCAAACTCGAAATATGCTATTAACTCCTACGGAGGAGTTGGGCGCAAAAAAGACGGAGTTAACCGGACGAAATTCACAGTTATTAGTTAAGCCAAATATAGTCCCTAGCTGGGAGGGATTGGATACCCAACTTTTATGGTCTGTTCCTCCATTACCCAGCTACAGAACAGTAGCAGCTAATGAGAGTCAGGATTTAGTTACTAAACAATATCGCCCTGGAGAAAAGGCAGAACATAGAAAAGTAACTGAAGTTGCGATCGCCAGAACTGTTCCCCATGCTGATACTAACAATTCGGCCAGCACTTTTGCCAATAGTTCTGCAAGTTCAGCTATACCAGTACAGTATTCGTCTCCTACTGAGACAAGCAGCCCAACTCAGATTGACCTGGATAGTTTAGCAGACAAAGTAGAGCGTAAACTGATACGACGGCTGGCGATCGAAAGTGAGCGAAGAGGACAAAAACGATGGCGCTAGAAAAACTAAAATTTCTAATTGAAGACAAAATTCAAGGAAAACCAGATAAAGAAATACAAGCATTATTCAATCCCAACCAATTGACAATTAGCAAAACAGGTTGGGATGAAGATGCCAAGGGCTTAGTTGCTAGTCGCGCACCCGCGACTTTAACTATTGAGTTATTTTTTGACACTACAACTTTAGGGAAATATCCGCCCGAAAACGTTCAAAACCATACGAAGCAAATTTACAGCTTAACTTTGATTGGGAAAAATGCCAGACCGCCTTTATGTCAAATAATTTGGGGTAAAAATGTTTTATTGCCTCTGGGAATCCTTAAATCTTTAACTAAAACTCTTACCCATTTTTTAGAAGATGGAACTCCCGTTGCTGCTAAATTGAATTGCAATTTTCAGGAGTGGCAAGACCTCACACAACAAAAAAAGATTGAAAATCCAATAGACGACCCGATTCGGATTGTTAAGCAAGGAGAAACTCTCAGCAGCATCGCCGCGCAAGAATATAACGATCCTGCTCTGTGGCGGTTGATTGCCAAAGAAAATAATATGGATAATCCGCGTTTATTGGAACCCGGTAAGCCTTTGACGATACCGCCAAGGCGTGCGGATAGCATTACGCAAGGGAGGCAATAATTACAGTGCCTAACCCTAGTGGAGTTGACTCATTAGTTCCCAAGTTGAACGTCCTGATCAAAGGAAACCGCTTACCTATGGAAACAGTCGGAGATTTACTCTCAGTAACCGTTTCCGAAGATTTGGACATACCCGCTATGTTTACCCTGGAATTGGTGAACTGGAATCTGGTAAAAAGCCAAATTACTTGGGCAGATAGTGAATTGTTCGATATTGGAAATACGGTCGAAGTTCAAATGGGCTATGGGAACAGTTTAAAAACTTTAATTGTTGGAGAAATTACCGGCTTAGAACCGGAATTTTCCCAAACGGCAACTCCGATTTTAGTGGTGCGGGGCCACGATTTGCGCCATCGGCTATTAAGGGGCAGTAAAACTCGCTCTTTTACTCAGGTGAAAGATAGCGCTATTGCTAGTAAAATAGCTGGAGAACAGGGAATTAGTTGCAAAGTTAAAGATACCAGTATAAAATTGGAATACATTTTACAAGCTAACCAAACCGACTTAGAATTTCTCCAGCAACGGGCTAAGCGCATTGGGTATGAAGTAACAGTAGAAGGCAAAACCCTCTACTTTCGAGCGCACCAAAATAATACTCAAAAAGTTTTGACGCTCAATAGAAGCGACGATTTAATAGAATTTTCGCCTCGTTTGAGTACGATGAGCCAGGTGGGACACGTAGAAGTGCATACCTGGGATGTGAAGCAGAAAAAAGCTCTGGTTGGCAAAGCGGGGGCTGGCGATGAAACCACTACCATGAAAGGAGGCACTAGCGGGCCAAAAAATACTAATCGCGCTTTCGGTAAAGCCAGTCATGTTATTATTAATCAGCCTGTATTAAGTCAAGCGGAAGCAGAACAAATAGCTAAAGGACAGTATAATGATATGGCTCTGGCTTATATTACGGGCGAAGGAATTTGTCAGGGAAATCCAGAGTTTCGTGTCGGTTATACTATCGAAATTACGGGTTTGGGTAAACGTTTTAGCGGTCTTTATTATCTGACTTCTGTCACTCATATTTATTCGGAAGATTTAGGATATCGCACGGAATTTTCTGTCAGGAGGAATGCGGCGTAAGGGCAATGAATATGCTATCTTATTTACAGGATGGAAATGAGGGAAGCGATCGCTTTTACGGCGTCACTGTAGGCATCGTGACCAATAACAAAGATGAGGAGGGATTGGGGCGAGTCAAAGTAAAATTTCCTTGGCTGTCTGAGACAGATGAAAGTTACTGGGCGAGGGTACTGACGCCGATGGCTGGGAAGCAGCGGGGACTCTACTTTTTGCCGGAAGTCGATGATGAGGTGTTAGTGGCTTTCGATCGGGGCGATATTTCTTCTCCTTATATTTTGGGCGGGCTTTGGAATGGTCAGGATAAGCCGCCTGAATCTAATACCGATGGCAAAAACAATCTTCGGGTAATTAAATCGCGCAGCGGTCATCAGATTATTCTGGACGATACGGAAAATGCTGAGAAGATTACTATCCGCGATGGTACTGGCAAAAACCAGATTGTCATCGATTCAAAAAATAACGCGATTAGCATCGAAGGAGAAAAAGATATTTCGATAAAAGCCAAAGGTAAAATTAGTCTGGAAAGCAGCGATGGAGATATTTCTATCAAGTGTAAAAATTTAGCTATTCAAACTCAGCAAAATTGTGAAATTAAAGCCAATTCAAAAGTTGAAGTAAAAGCCAATTCTAATTGCAATATTCAAGCTAATGCTGGCATGGCTTTGAAGTGCATGGCAGGTGTTAAAATCAACGATGGTGCGTTGGAGGTAATCTGAAATGCCGGGATATTTGTTACACGCTGGGGCGAGTGTTATTTGCGCTCATGGGGGACAAGCACAACCCACAGCCCCTAATCCCAGAGTTAAAGTGATGGGACAACCTGTGGTGACTCAGGTATTTCCCTATACCGTTGCAGGTTGCGTCAATCCACCACCGCCAGCTAACGTTGGCCCTTGCGTAATGGCGCAGTGGGTGAGTGCTGCACTCCGAGTCAAGGTGATGGGACAGCCTGTTTTGCTACAGGATAGCAAAGCGGTGGCGATACCCACTGGCACTTCGTTGAATATTTTGGTGACTCAAGTTCGCGTGAAGGGAATGTAAATGAATGCTGATTTTTTAGGGGTGGGATGGACATCGCCGGTGAAGCTCAAGGACGGAAAAATCGAAATGGCAGACAATGAAGATTGCGTTCGCCAGTCGATTTTGATGATTCTGGGTACTGCTAAAGGCGATCGCATTATGCGACCCGATTTTGGATGTGGCATTCACGATCTGGTCTTTGCCAATAATAGCCCCGGCACGATCGGACAAGTCATTAACGAAGTGCGTCAAGCGCTGATTGACTGGGAACCGCGTATCGATCTACTGGAAGTAGATGCTAATCCTGATGAAGCTCAGCCGAATCGATTGCTGATTTTAATTAATTATCAGGTTCGCACGACTAATAATCGGTTTAATTTGGTTTATCCGTTTTATTTACAGTAATTATTATGTCGATTCAGCCTCCCAAAATTGACAATCGCAGTTATGATGGCATCGTTAACCAAACGGTTGAACTGGTAAAACACTTTACCGCTTTGGTTGAGCCAAAGCCTAGCGCCTTAGCTGGTCGCGTTTTAGATGAAAATTTTATTGATAATCAAGGCAATACAATTGGAAAATCAGGGGATTTAATCACTGAAGAATTAGCTGAAAAAATTGCTCAAAGAAAAGGTAACGAGTTAGTAAAGGTCAAAGGTTGGCAAGGCGAACCCGATGCTGGGATGGGGCTGATTCGCATTTTTGGGCGCATGGCGGCATTAGTGAGCGATCGCCTCAATCAAGCCCCAGACAAAAATTTCCTGGCTTTCCTCGACTTAATTGGCACTCAGCTATTGCCTCCTCAGCCTGCCAAGGTGCCTCTGACTTTTTCTTTAGTAGAAATGAGTCCTGTAGATGCGCTGGTTCCTGCCCACACTCAGGTAGCTGCCCCACCTGCTGAGGAACAGGAAGAAGAAGTGGTGTTTGAAACCGATCGCGAACTGGTTGTAACGACTGCCCAACTGAAGGCGGTGTTTGTGCGGGAACCTCAGAAAGACAAGTATAGCGATCGCACTTCACAAGCAACAACAGGAAAAAAAGATGCTGCATTTGAGGCGTTTACAGCAGAACAGCCTATTGAACATTGTCTCTATTTAGCTTGCGATGAACTCTTTACTTTGCCTGGTACTAAAACCGTTACTCTGACGATTAACTCGCCTCAAGCATTAGAGTTAGCAAAATTTCAGATCAGTTGGTCATACTGGGATGGCTTAGCTTGGAAACAACTACAGCCAGCAAATCTTCCATCCCCACCAACTAACAGTCAGTGGCAGGTTCAATTACATTTGCCAGTCCCTATCAAAGGCAAAATCAACTGTCTAGAGGCTGGATGGCTACGGGCACGTTTGGATACATCTTTATCCCAAAACTCGTTACAACTCCCTTATATTAATAGTGTTAGTGCTAAGGCAAAGATTGAGTCTAGCGGTATAGCACCTGATTTGTGCTTTTTCAACACGGTTCCCCTCGATCTCAGTAAAGACTTTTATCCCTTCGGCGAACAGACCCACTTTAACGACACGCTGTATATTGCCAGCCAAGAGGTGTTTGCTCGGTCAGGAGCTTCAATTACAGTGAAGGTGCAACTAAGTAGCCCTCCTCCTTTACCAATTAACCCTTCACCTGATTTGGAAATTGAGTGGGAAGTTTGGAATGGTCAAGGCTGGCAGTCTCTAAAAAACTCTAGTTTTAGTGATAAAACTCAAGCTTTTAGCAAAGCGGAAAATGTCCAATTTACCCTCCCTCCTCATATCACCTCAACAACAGTCAATGGGGAAAAGAATTACTGGCTTCGGGCTCGAATCATTAAAGGTAACTACGGCACTAAAGCATCTCAAGCAACCGTCATTACAACACTAAGTGAAAATAGCAAAACTGATGACAAAAATAAGAAAACTGTACTAACTGTCAATAGCGTTAGAGGCTTTATGCCTAATGACCGTATCCAGATAGGCTCTGGCGGTCGAAATCCAGAAGAAAAATCTATTCAAAGCATTGATTTCGAGGGAAAAACGCTCACTCTGGAAGGGGAAATCACCCCCCCCTATCCTAAAGGAACAAGTGTAATGCTCCTTTCAGACTCTACTTTTGGACCGCCATCGGTGAAGTCGTTGAGTTTGAGCTATACCTATGAGGCTAGTAGTTCTTTATCAGCTTGTCGTGCCTATAACGATTTTCACTACGTAGATTTATTAAGTACTGCACTCACAGAAGAAGCAATATCCGGGCAAAAAATTCTCAAACTTGCTAGTGTCTTGGGTTTTGCTAAAGGCGATCGCCTGTGGACCGATCGCACAGAAGAACAGGAAATTGAAGCGATCGATCTCGAACAGAGAACCGTCACCCTACAGTCAGGATTAGCAGCAGATCGGGATGCTGGAAAATTAGTGGAGTTTTTCACTACCCTGAAAGCAGAAGCTAAGACAGGGGAAACACTTCTCAAGCTGTCTAGTGTTAAGCATTTTAGGGCAGGCGATCGCCTGCGAATTGTCCCGACTAATGGCAGCACTACACAAGAATTTGAATGTGAAATAGAAGCAGTCAATGTCGATCGCCAAACGCTCACGATCCGGTCAGCCTTGACTCAAGATTTAGCCGAAAACACGAAAGTTCTGCAATCTTTTCAGCCTTTTAAGGCGACAGCCGATCGATATCCGGCTATCTACCTGGGCTTTGACAAACCGTTTGCGAATCGACACACAAGCCTTTTTGCTCAGGTAGAACCCCCACAGTCTGTGCAACCGAACGATACAGAACCCGTGCGACTGGTTTGGGAATATGCTAGTCCTTCCGGGTGGTCTTGGTTGGGAGTTCAAGATGAAACGAAAGCTTTTGCTGAACGGGGACTGATTCAGTTTATCGGCCCAACTGACTGGAAAAAAACTTCGGAATTTGGTCAAGAGCTTTTCTGGTTGCGAGTAAATTGGCAGGAAGGTCAGTTTCGCGTACCGCCTCGCCTGCAACGACTGCTGACCAATACGATGTGGGCGACTCAGGCAATCACCCTGGAAAATGAAATTTTAGGGTCGAGTGATGGCACTACCAGTGAGATTTTCCGTACCGTCCAAAAACCCGTACTCCAAGGTGAGAAGCTAGAAGTGCAGGAAGTCAAGATTCCCTCTGCTGAGGAACGGGCAGCGATCGAGTTACTAGAGGGAAATGATGCGGTGAAGGTTGTCAGGGATGAGGCTGGACAGATAGAAGCTGTATGGGTGCGCTGGCATAAAGTGCGGGACTTCTATGGTTCTAAGCCGCGCGATCGCCATTATGTCTTGGATCGGTTGACGGGAGAAGTGCGGTTTGGGGATGGGCAGTATGGTATGGTGCCGCCTCAAGGACGCAACAATATTCGCCTGTCCCAGTATCAAACGGGTGGCGGGACGCGGGGAAATTTGGCTGCTAATACCGTTGTTCAGCTAAAAACTACGGTTCCATATATAGAAAAGGTGACTAACCTGGAAGCTGCTGGGGGGGGAACGGAACAGGAATCTATCGATCGGGTAAAAGAACGAGGGCCCAAGTTTCTTCGCCACCGCGATCGGGCTGTAACGATTCAAGACTTTGAGGATTTGGCTTACGAAGCTTTACCGGATGTCGCTAGGGCAAAAGCGATCGCTCCTACTTTTAAAAAGAAGTCCAAGGATCAAAAAGACAACCGATTCAACCCGCTCGATCCTAACTTGTGGCTAGACCACAAGACTCCCAACTTAGATAATCACAACAAAGCCAAAGCTGACAATGCCGGACAAATCAGAATCCTGATCGTGCCGAGAACTACAGCGCCTCAACCTGTTCCCAGTCTGGGATTGATCGATCGGGTGAAGGCTTATATGCGCGAGCGTTGTGACCCCAGTGTAGACTTACAAGTTACTGGTCCAGAGTGGCAGGCTGTATCGGTTACGGCTGAGGTGGTTCCGAAATCCCTGGAGACGGCGGATGCGGTCAGAGCAGCAGTCCTTCAGCAGTTGGAAAAATTCCTACATCCCCTGACAGGAGGAAAAAAAGGTCAGGGATGGGCTTTGGGGCGTTTGCCTCAACAGTCAGATTTATATGCAGTAATCCAGTCAATTCCAGGGGTAGACCACGTTCGGTCTTTAAAGGTCGAACCAGACCCTGAGACGAAACACTTATCTCCTGAGCAGTTGATTTACTCTGGCACCCTTATTATTAGCTCGAACTTGCCAAAGGAGGGAGCATAAAAATGCCATTACCCTTGCCGAATTTGGATGACCGCACCTATGCTGACCTTGTTGAAGAAGCGCGTTCTCTGATTCCGATCGAGTGTCCGGAGTGGACAGACCACAATCCAAGCAATACTGGAATTATCCTGATTGAGTTGCTGGCTTGGTTGACGGAGATGGCATTGTATCGGGTCAATCGTGTTACCGACAAGAATGTGGAAACGTTTCTCTTGCTGCTCAATGGCCCTGAATGGAAGCTGGAAGGGGATTTACAGGTAGCAATTCGACAAACTGTTTTAGACCTGCAAAGACACGATCGGGCAGTTAGTTGTGAAGATTTCGAGAAACTGGCGCTGGCGTGGAAGAGTGACACAATTCAAGGTAAGGTCAGGCGATCGCGCTGCATTCCAGAACGGAATCTGAGTCAAACAGACTCGGTAGCCCGAACCAGAAAAGCTCCCGGACATATAAGTTTGGTGGTGGTTCCGGAATCTATAGACAAAGAACCCAAACCCACACAAGAGCTAACCAAGGCTCTGATGGAATATCTGGATGAATGGCGACTCTTGACTACTCGCCTTCACATCGTAGCCCCCGATTATGTGCATTTAAAAATTAGGGCGCAGTTATATCTAGAGGATGGTGCTAATCCATTGACAGTTCCAGACAAGGCAATCAAGGAGGTAGAAAATTTCTTCGCTCCCCTTAACTCACAGACCTACTGGGAGGGCAAAGGTTGGCCGTTTGGTCAGAATGTCTACATTTCTGAACTTTATCAATTACTGGATCGATTGCCTGGGGTGGATTATGTTCGGGGGGTCAACCTTGAGGTATCTGGTGCTACCAAAACAGAGCAGCTTACTGATAATAATAACCTGACTAGCATTATCCTCAATGACAATGAATTGGTGGCAGTGCAAGTTGACAAAAATAGTTTTACGATGATGGAACAAAGGGGGGGAGAATGGAAACCAATAACCAATCAAGCAGAGTAAGTAGTTATTTGGAGTATCTGCCAGCAAGCCAGCAAGCCGATCCGTTCTTGGGGCGGTTCTTACTGGCTTTCGAGCGGATTTTGAGCGGTTTATCCTCTCCCGAACCTCAAGATCCGTTTTTGAAACAACACGGGTTAGAAGAAGAAATTAACCGCATCCATACTTACTTTAATCCGGCGACAAAAGAAGACTCTGATAAAGCTCAGAGTGAATTTTTACCTTGGTTGGCGGGTTGGGTGGCTTTGAGCTTGCGGGATGAATGGACGGAGGAAACCAAGCGCCAGTTTATCAGACAAATTGTGCCGTTGTATCGTCGGCGCGGAACAAAGGCAGGTCTTGAAAAAATTCTACAGCTTTATCTGAAAAGCTCTAATTTGCCTGAAAAGGTTGAGGTTTTTGAATTTGACGATCCGCCGCACTACTTTCAAGTCCAGGTAACATTACCAGATCCTGACGTGGAAAAGTATTGGCGACAGGCTCGAATTGCCAAGGCGATTATTGACCAGGAGAAGCCAGCGCATACCTATTATGGTCTGAAAATTCTGGTGCCAACAATGCGGATCACGGGCAATGTGTATCCCATCTGTTTGGATAAACCTGGTACGATCGTCGCCACTGTCAGTCAAACTAATACACCCAAAAGCTCTTTGAGGCTCAGAATTAAAGCTAATTTGGGACAGCCAGAACCCAACGATCAGAAAATCGACAGCAGCGATCCCTTGAAAGTTACATACACAGTGGCACAACAGCAGACGGAGCAAAACAATAAATGGTATGTATATGTAATCGTTGATAACCTGAGCGATCGCCAAGTTGAAGTCAATCTAACTGTTAAATATCGTCCGCAACCCCCGTCGAATGAACAGGAAAAAGAAGAAATTAAATTGGATAAAAAGGGAGAAAAAATACAGCGAGGCTTGAGAATTTTTAAGATTCAAGGAAAACCGCCGAGAGAAGGGAATACAATTTTGGGAACCGATATGGTAATAAAAAAAGAAGCATCTCCATCACCCACATAAAGAAGAAAAAAAACAGCAAAAATATCGAATTGTAAAGTAAAAGTTGAATAAAAATAACAGAGAGGAAACGCAAGATGGCACCCAACGAAATAGACAAAGAACAAGAAAAAGCAATAAACCAGCGACCCAACTATTTTGCTGGTCAGTATCTACTTGAAGATGACTTTCAGTTAGAACAGAAATACCATATAGACCGTCAGCGCCGCCACAACCGTCTTCTCCATGTATCAGGGATTGCCGAGGGGTTGAAAGTCAGCCTAGGTGAAGATAAGAAAGTAAAGGTATCAGCAGGAACGGCGATCGATTCACAAGGACGGCAAATTATTCTGCCAGACGATCAATCCGTTGGATTAGAGGAAGTAGCCAACCCTAAACCATTAAAAAATGGTGAATATACTTTATCAATTAGATATGAAGAGGAGCTAACAGAAAAACAGGGTAGTGAGGACAAAACGCATCGGCGCGTGCAAGAAAAGCCCGCATTTGAGCTAAGTAATGAGAAAAGTAAATCAACTACACCAGACGTTATACCACTTGCAAAGCTGACAATTAAGGGGGGTAAAGTTGAAAATGAGGAAAATATCGATCAGAGTGTCCGACAGTATTCAGGGATTTGCTTACCTACGGAAGATGGGGAGGGAGTCACGTTGCGATCGCATGGCGCTGAAAATCAAAATTTAGCTATTCTTACTGGCAATTTGAGCATTAGCGGAACGCTTGCCGTAACAGGAAAAACTACCATGACAGGAGATATCACAACACCAGGCAGTCTGACAGCCGGAAAAATCACGGATGGGAAAGTCACTATCACCAAAGGCACTATCCAAAAAGGAGCGTCTGAAATTGATTTAAGCAAAGAAGAGAACCCAGATTTAGGTCTTTATTCACAAGAAGAAGGCAAGTGGGTCAGATTTGTATCAAACAAAGGTGACTTTTTCTTTTCCTCGGCAGGACAATATGGCAACGGTTCAGATCCTTTAGTCAAAATCGATCCGCAAGGAAACTTAACTGCAAAAGGCGGTTTGACAGTCACAGGGAACACGCAACTAAAGGATTTGAATGTCAGCGGAAATTTAAACCTAGGAAATTCTAACGTATCAATGGCAACATTAAAGATCGATGCAGGTGCAAGAAAAAACGAGCTGGTAATAGGAAGCCAAGAGGCAGGACGAAAAGCTTTGAGACTCAGGGATACGGGCGATCAAATGGATATAGAAGCGATAGGATCGAACCTCTACATCAACAGCAGCAATGGGATAAACATCAACGCGAACGAAGGAGAAGCGGATATATATCTCAAGGGAAAAGTCAAGATTACAAAGGGGATTTCTTGCGGGGGAAATATCACAATAAAATCAAGCAGAGGGCTGTATCTGAGTAATGCGGGTGATAAAAGATCGGAGATGACGGCATTATTTAAGGACGCAGCTCTGGAACACGAATATATGACATTAGAAATTGTGAGTACACGAGAGAAGAAAGAAAATATTACATCTCTTTCGGCCGAGGAGGCAATCGGAACCATAGACCAATTGACCCCAGTAAAATACGACTATAAAATAGGGCGAGCTTTCCGGCAGAACTTAGGATTTATTGCAGAAGAGATGCCAGAAAATCTTGCCAGTGAAGACAGAAAGACCATATCACCATTTGAGGTCATCCCTATTCTCACGAAAGTGCTACAAGAACACCAGAAAACGATCGCCGCAATCCAAAACCGACTGAATGAGATCAAATAGGGAAAGGCTAGACATTAACGCAAAACTAAAAAAGAAGGAGAGCGAATGAAACCGAGCATAGAAAAGCGTCTAAAAACCCTCAAAGCCGAATATGAAGCGGGACAAAAACTCTACGCGGAATATGAAACCAAACAGCGCAACTTGCGAGAAACTCTCCTGCGGATTAGCGGGGCAATTCAGGTACTAGAAGAAGTCATCGGCGAAGATGACAGTGAGGCGAATGGTGAAGTGTCTCAGCCCGAAGATAGTCCAGGCGAACTGCAACCGCAAGGTGAACTGGCACCGGCAGGAGAAGGGACGTAAGGGCCGAATTTTCCCCCGACAATTTGGGTCAACAGTCAACTCGTACAAAACACATTGTGGAAGGAGGAACAAATGGACAAACAAAGCACGCACCAAAAGAACCCTGCAGCCCCAGCAAGATCGCACCCTACCAAAACAAGCGTAAAATCCCCGGTACACCAGGAGGACGACCTGCAAGGGGCGATCGGCAATCGGCAAATGGGACTCCTGATGGAGACACATCCCCACATTCACCCATCCAGTCTAAACGCCACGATGCTAGGCGAGATGCCAATGCTGGGGGGTATGATGCCGGTCAGTCAGGGGAGGATTCAGCGTCAACCCTTATTCGGGGGTTTGTCCCAGGAGATGAGGTTGGAAAATGCTACTCTGGCGCTACCCGCAACAGGGGCGCTGGTACAGCGGAAGCTGACCCTCGGCACGCCAGGGGATATGTACGAAGAAGAGGCCGATCGGGTGGCGCG
>NZ_JAUBOX010000128.1:0-13601 GCF_036700445.1 Microcoleus sp. T3_B1 | reverse complement strand
TTCTGCCTCCTGCCTCCTGCCTCCTGCCTCAAAACTCCAATTTCTAGCGGAGGGCTGCAAAGGTGAGATGCTCCCGATGTGAAGTCTCACTCAACCGTAGTTCTGTTGGATGGGGATGTGCTCAAGCGTCAATCTTACGGGAAATTGATAGATTTTAAGAAAGATTTTCTGGCACAGATTGCCAACCAAGCTACGGCCATCAAAAAAGCTAAGAAGTTAACCAAGGTCACTCCAGTAGTTGTATTTAGCGATGCCAAGGTGAGTTTTAGCAACAAAACGAAGATTAGGGGTGCTTACTTGACACTCCCCATCCTATAAGGACGGGGATTCTTGGTTCAATGAGTCGCCATAACCTAGCAGGGTTTCCCCAACTAAACTAGAGGGCATCTCTCCCCAAGCGTTAATTTCGGCGTGCCCCGCCGTATTTTGGGCGCGTTTCAAGATGTTAATTGCTGCGTTGGTGTCTCGATCTGCCGAATACCCGCAATGCGGACAAATGTGCGTTCTAGTTGATAGAGACTTACTGACTTTTTTGCCACAATTCGAGCAATTCTGACTGGTATTGTGGGGCGATACAGCTACGGTTTTTGTTCCGTAGACGCTCCCAAAATAATCCAACCACGTCCGAAACTTAGACCAAGCGGCATCACTAATCGACTTAGACAGTTTTCGGTTCTTTACCATGCCCTGAACATTTAAGTCTTCATAGGCGACCAAATCGTTAGATTGGACGTAACGGAGTGCCACTAAGAGTGACAAACTCTTCTCGCTGCCTACTTACTCTTAGATGTTTCCGAGCATACCGATTTTTGGCCTTCTTGTAGTTATTAGATTGCGGTTTACCCTTTTTGAACTTTTTGGACTTTTTCCGGTTGGCGCGGTTTAATTGCTTTTCTGATTTGCGATAAAATTTAGGATTTTCGACTATCCCTCCCTCACTATCAGCCAAAAAGTATTTAATTCCGACATCAATTCCTACCGCACGATTGGATGACTTGCAATCTTTGAGAGCGCTCCGAGGAGCATCGACACAGAATTGCACGTAATACCCATCACTACGTCGGACAATCCGTACCCTTTTAATTTGCTCTATCTGATAAAAATGCAAGTCTCGACTGCCTTTTAATTTCAGCATCCCGATACCTTTCTTATCAGTAAAGTTAATGCGTTTCCGGTCTGATGAAAGTTTCCAGCCACCAACCTTGTACTCGATCGAGCGACTGTTTTTCTTGAACTGCGGATAGCCCTTTTTACCCGGCTTTTTGTTTTTACAGTTGTCGAAAAACCGATCGATCGCGCGTTGGGCATTTTCAACAGCAGCTTGACAAGCATGACTGTACAAGTCTTTGACAAGGCCAAACTCTGCTCGCAATTGAGTGCAATATTTATACAGTTCTTTTCTGCCGACACCGCGATTGTCCATCCAGTACCGCAGGCATTTATTCCGAATAAATTGCCCCGTGCGAATAGCTTCATCGATCTTGTCGTATTGTTGCTTTTTCCCGTAGGCTTTGAACTCAAAAACTAGCATGGTTCGACCTGGGCAGGCTGCTGTCTTATACTACCATATATTTGACGTTAATTCCAGAATTTATAGAATTAAAGCCGTCCTATAAGGACGGGGCTTGTATCCCATTCTTTTGGTCATGGAACTGGGCAATCTGGTGTCAGGGTTGCAAGAACTCGATCGCACCTAGAGGAGTAGATAAGATTGGGAGAAATGAGATAAACGGCTACATTGATATGTTGGACATCAACCAATTTGCACACAGCAGTACATCCCAGACTTGCACTAGCATCTAACCCACATTCCGCACCCCCAACTCGCACACACGCAGTTGCGGTGCCTCTTGAGAGTCCTTAGCCCAAGATAATAGTCAGTAAAAATACCCTGAATTCTGTGTCAGGAGCACATCAACCAGTTGGAGGACTCTCAAAATTGACCTTACGGGCATGATTCATATCTTTTTAATCTATAAAAACTCAAAAATCTAGTTCTAACTCAATACGCTTGGGCCCGTGGAAAATTGTAACGCAAATGTTGGGCGGAGTGAAACCGAGGGTTCGTTTTTCAACCCAACCTACGCACGATCGGTTTTTTTAGCACTAACCCAAGCGTATTGGTGGAACATCTTCCTCTCTATTCTCCAGAGTTACAACCAGCCGATCGGTTATGGAAATTGGTGGATGAACCGTTGGCTAATACTTGTGTTGAAACTATAGATGAACTCCCAACAATATTAATTGAACGATGTCGGTTTCTCCAGGAGAATATGCAGGTAGAAATTCGGAATCTAACCAACTATCATTGGTTAACCTCTGACTAATTTGTTTCAGACTTTTGAAAGCCGGATTCCGTATAATGTGCCGCCACAGGTTCAACCAGTCATTGAGAATAAAGTGGACAGCCAGTGATTAGGTTTCAACAAGCTTGGTTGACAGCCCCGCAAATTCGCCGCCGGGAGTCACCCAGCCAGCTTTTTGAGTACATTTGCACCGAGGAATTTCACTTTAAAAGTATGAGGGATTACAAATTAGGAATTATATTAGCTCTCTACTTTGCGGTAGCAATCCCTAACTTAGCTCCCTTAATTCGGCGTAATCGATCCATAACTTCCACCACATTTCCGTGATTGACGTTTTTATCCGCATTCAGCACAATTAATGAGTTCGGATTTGACCCCATTACCTGTCGCACTGTACTCTCAATCTGCTCTAAGTTGACTAACTTTTTATCAACCATTAATTTTCCCCGATCATCAATGGTGACGGTAATTTTAGCAGGCGAGTCCTGAACTTGAGAGGTTGAGGCTTTCGGTAAATTTACGGGCAAACCCTCGGATTTGGATAAAGACAGAGAGGAAACAATTAAAAACGTCAATATCGCGAAGACCACATCAATCATTGGCACGATGTTAATCTGGGGAATACTATCAGGTTCATCGGGTAGGCGCATAATTAGATTCTCTTGGTAATTTTTCGTAGCGGTGACGGTACAATAGCTCTAACTGGCCTCCAGCTTCCTGAATAAAAGCAATCTGCTGTAAGTAAAACCCGCGAAACATATTGGCAAATAAGAGCGTAAAGATTGCCACAACTAACCCTATTGCCGTAGAAACGAGGGCTTCGCTAATCCCAGAAGTAACGCCTGTGGCATTGGTGCCCGTGGCATTCCCCAGTTTGAGGGAGGAAAACGTGGTAATTAACCCCAAAACTGTTCCGAGCAACCCAAATAGTGGGGAAAGGCTGATAATGGTGTCAAATATTGTATTGAATCGCTTCAGGATGGGGATTTCTGCCTGAGCGCCACTCTCTAGGGCCAAACGAAATTCTTCGATGTTGGGCGAGTCTAATTCTAAAGCTTCTAAAAAAATCCGGGCTAGGGGCAAATCGCCGTTTACTTGTAACTTTTTGATGGCGGAATCGGGGTTTTGACTGTAAAGCTGTAGCACTTCTCGCACCACTCGCCGCTGCCGCCTATTTACCCTAAACCAAAAGGCAAGACGCTCTACGATCAGCGCGACTGCTGCGATTGACGAGGCAAACAGCGGCCAAGCAACAATGCCTGCGGCGCGAAAAATGTAAATGAAACTATCCATTGCTTTGTACTCTCGCTAGCTCTGTTGAGTGATCGCAAGCTGCCTAATGGTGCAATTAGCCCGTGAGAAGGCTGGTAGAGTTTCTGCGTCAAGTCGGCACAAGTGATTCAGGCTGCGAATTGTTTTACTCAAGCGCGATCGCAAGCGCGATCGCACTACCTGTATGTGACTATCTTCGTCTGTACCCAAAATGCTCCTACTGTGATCCCGACCGAGCTCGCGACAGATTGTTCTGCCAGTGCTTCTTTGCTAAATATTTGCGTTAGGACTTGACAATAACCTTCAATAATTCAAAAGATTCTCAACTAGGTTTCCACAAAATTTAGGGTTTGTCAAGTCATGAGCCACCCTATAAGATAATCATTATTTATTAAATATATCAATTTAATTGGTTTTGCTAATTAATTAAAATTTATGAAAAGCTTGAGAATGTGGAAATTCGTTGGTTGATTACGGGCGAGAGTATTGCCGTTCAGGCATTTTGGCACCTAGCCCTGCCAGAATCAGAACATTGACAGCACCCACGAGAGCGACGTGCACCCAAAGGAAATGCTGATTGATAGCGTCTAGTCGCTATCTTACAGTTTAATAATGAAAATTAATTGCAAGAGTCTTGAACAGGGTGACAGTCTTCTTATAGGATGGGTAAGTTCATCATTGATAGCAAGCTCAACCCGCAGTTGGTAGCTTGTTTCGGGTTATGTCGGGGAGCCAGCGAGGACGTTGCCAACCCATCCATCAAGGAGATTCATAAGGCATGAGTTTTTCAAATGTTTCGGCGACGCAAAGACAACAACAAGAAGAAGCTCTCAAAAAAGTTCTGGCGATCAGTCTGTTAGCCTCAACCTTACTGCACGGTGTCGCACTGCCGTTGAGCCTCAAGTTGGTCAAACCTGCGGAATTTGCAGAGGATGCAATTGAAATTGTTGTGCTTGATGAGCCCAAAGTAGAGGAAACCGAGCCAGAGCCGACTATTCCAGAAAAGGCATCTCCCCCGCCTGAGACGTTTAAACCAGAACCGCCACCAGAGCCAACTCCCGCAGAGGAGCCTCCGGTAGCGGTAACGCCACCGCCGATTCCAGAGGAGCAGCCGGTAGCGGCAACGCCACCACCGATTCCAGAGGAGCCACCCGTAGCGGCAACGCCACCGCCGATTCCAGATGAGCCTCCGGTAGCGGTAACGCCACCGCCGATTCCAAAGGAGCAGCCGGTAGCGGCAACGCCCCCGCCGATTCCAGAGGAGCAGCCGGTAGCGGTAACGCCACCGCCGATTCCAGAGGAGCCACCCGTAGCGGTAACGCCACCACCAGAGATTAAGAAAGAGCTGCCCTTAACGGAAACTTCGCCACCAACTCCCATCGAGCCTTCCCCCCCACCTCAACAGGATTTCAATTCCCCAGAAACTCCTAAAACCCCGATCGCCAAGGAACCGGATACCCCCTCGCCCGATCCTCCAAAAAGCGAACCACCCGTTACCGCCTCCCGCCCCAAGGGTGCTGGAAGTTCCACAGACTTTACAAAAGATGCTGGAAATCCCAACTCCTCCGACAGCCCTGAAAAAAATAACCCGCTCTCGTCATCTGCTTCGGCGGGTAGCGGGGAGCCTTCTGATGAGCCATTAAATCCTTCTTCCGGGCCCCTACAGCGATCGCCCGCGGCTGGCTCACCAGTCACAGCTACTAGGCCAGGAGGCGGTAGTAACTCTGGAAATGCGATCGGGGATCTCACAAACCCTTCCTCCTCTGGTAGCCCCGGAGGAAGTGCGCCGAACTCACCATCCGGTGCCAGGGAAAATGGCAACATACCTTCGTCAGATCCATTTGCGACTGGTTCGGGGCGATCGCCCCGAACACCTGCAGCTGGCTCGCCAGTCACGGCCACCAGGCCAGGAGGCGGTGGCAATTCTGGAAATGGGAGCGGAGGTTTAGGAAACCTCGCCACCTCTGGTAGCCCTGGAGGTGGAGGCCCTGGAGGCGGAAGCCCGGTCGGAAGTGCGTCGAACTCATCACCCGGTGGAGGTGGAAATGGCGGCGGAGGTTCGTCAGGGCCATTTGGCAGCGGTTCCGGGCCAGTGCCAAAACCGACAAATCCGGGAAGAGGGGGGAGTCCTTCGGGCTCTTCCGGCCGGCTTCCCGACACTTGCATTAGCTGCGGTAGACCTGAATATCCGAGCGCAGCCAGAGAAGAAGGGCGGCAAGGCGAAGTGGAAGTCGTGTTTGACATTGACCCCAACGGTAAGCCATTCAACATCAAGATTTCGACTCCTAGCAAATACAACGACTTGAATCGCGCAGTGATTAAAGCAGTAGAAAAATGGAAACTTGCCTCATCAGAGAGTGGCATTAAAGGAGAAAGAGCATCCATTACCTTCCAGCTCGATAAGTAGGGATTTTTTTGAAACTCTAGCAATTTGGCTGGGAATTCTATAGCACCGTCCAAGGAATAGCAAAATTAAAAGTTGAATTTTTTGTGAATTATGAATTTGGGAATGTCGTCAGCAATATTAAGTAAACTTCCGCGAGTTGGACTCGCTCTCTTACTTGGTTCCAACTTGGGAATGGCTTTGTTGTTTGCCAACCCTCACAGCGCAATGGCAGGAGTAATTACTTTACCCGATGGCGGACGTTGCGAGGGAGAATTGAGTGAGGGAAAACTCAGCGGTTCCGGCATCTGTCAATATGCCAACGGCGATCGCTACGAAGGCCAATTTATCAACGGCAAACCTCACGGTCAAGGCATCTATACCTTTAAAGAAGAAGGTCGATACCAAGGAGAATTTGCCTTGGGTGAATTCAACGGTAAAGGTGTCCGCGAATTTGCTAACGGCAACCGCTACGAAGGTACTTTTAAAAACGGTGAGTTCGACGGTACAGGCACTTTTACCTCAACTAACGGCATTCGTTACGAAGGCTCTTTTACTAATGGTTCTCCCAGCGGCCGAGGGGCTTTTACCTTCAGTAATGGTACTCGTTGCGAAGGAGATATTAAAGAAGGAAAAGTTAACGGCAAAGGGGTCTGTCAATATGCTAATAAGAACCGCTACGAAGGAGAGTTGCTGAATAACTTGCCTCACGGGCCGGGAATTTATACCTTTGCTGAAGGAGGCCGTTATGAGGGGCAATTTAGTGAAGGGCAATTTCACGGTAAAGGGGTTCGCGAATATCCGAACGGCAACCGCTATGAAGGAGAGTTTGTGAAGGGCAACACTCAAGGTCAGGGGTTGTTTACTTTTAAAGAAGGGGGACGTTATCAAGGGCCGTTTGACAATGGAGAATTTAGTGGTGAAGGTGTCCGTGAGTTCGCCAATGGAAATAGCTATAAAGGCACTTTTGTCAAGGGTAAGATGAGCGGGAAAGGAGTTTACGTTTTTAAGAATGGCGATCGCTGCGAAGGCGAATTTAGCGATGGTCAGTTCAACGGTAAAGGTACCTGCATTTACGCCAATGGCGATCGCTATCAAGGTGAATTCCTCAACGGGCAAAAACACGGGCAAGGTTCTTATCTATATGCAGATGGAACGAAGGTAGAGGGAAATTGGCAACAGGGACAGCTCCAAAAATAACCTTAGTCTTCCGATTGCCTGGGGAGGCGAATTTGGCTGCAAATGAAGCTGACGGTGCTTTGGGTGTATTTCGCTCAGTATGGTTCGCTCCAGGGAAAGACGATCGCTTTCAAGCGGTTGCGGGCGATTCTTTTGTCGCTGCGATTGAGTTCTCTCTTCCGGTGAAAGCGATGGCGCTAAACAGTTACGGCAACGCCACTCCACCTGGTTCGCCCCACGCCGGCGATCGGTGGCAGCTCTTTGCTCGTAAGGAATTGCGCCCTGTATGGCGATCGCGATCGGAAATTGAAGCTCACCTGAGTTCGCGCCAGAAACTATAGCAGAAGGAACAAGGAAGAAGGAAGAAGGAAGAAGTTAAAAAGGCGTTGCATAATTGCGGGATGATTTTGATTGTTTTGTGAGATGGGCCCATGAGCCCGAAGGCGTGTATTTTCACAGCAGGCGGGACGCCTAACCCCTACTCCCCACAAGAATCATCCTCAAATTGTGCAACGCCAATAAATCTTGTTTGCAGTACGCCAACCAGTTGGGTCAAATTCTTTCCACATAGACTTTCTGTGAACAGTTGTCGGGCGTTACGAGTCTCTCATCAGCGCGTTTGAGTCTTCAATCCGGGTATGAGCGCTTGTTTTCACGTTTTGTTGTCGGGCTGTTCGGCTGCAGGCTCCGGGGCGATTTCAGTCCCAGCCAGCTTCGATATCAGCTTCAGGGGCTTTACGGCTATCGACTTTAAGCATATTAGGCTAGATGACATTAATTATCAAGAGTTTTTCAGCCAATTTGTTGACTGTTATCGTTTCCTATATGATGATCTTTCCTAACTTTTGCCCTAGCATTTTAGGCGATCGTTTGTCTGATCCTGACCATAAACCATAATAGGCAAGTGGTGTGTAACTAGAGTAAGGGGTAACACCCCCCTATCCGTAAAATGCAAAAAGTTTTCATTAGTTAACTCTTGACAGATGCAAGTGCTCTGTTATCTAATTAAGGCACTTTCTCATTAAGCGCCCAGCGATTACTTCCTTTAACCGAGTCCGGTGCCAACCGTGGTCGATCGTCCAGAGCGCCACCGGAATGAGGCTTTCGCCCTCACGCGCCTCCTGTATTCCCAGACAAATGCCACTAGCGACGGGAGAATCGGATCGAACTGCGCCCGACAACTGGGCCGGATCTTGGGCAGGTCAGTTTCAAGAGACACAGAAGAGCAGCAACGCTGCCACAAATCATGTTGTGCAAGCAACGCAAACCACATATCCGAAGTTCCATTAATTGTTGATTCAAGAGTAATGAACAGATCGCAGAAATTATTAAATAGCCTTGGGCTGGCAGGAGTCGTGTCGGCGTTAGTCGCTGGGCCCGCGTGCGCTTCCAACATCGCGCAGGTGACGGGCGTTCGCCTCAACCCCACGTCAGAAGGCATTGAAATCATCCTAGACACTGAAGATGGAAGACCCCTGCAAGTCTTCAGCGCCAGCTTTGGCGAAACTTTACAAGTTGATGTCATCACCGCTCAACTGCGACTACCGGGGGGAAATGAGTTTCGTCAAGACAAGCCTGCTGCCGGAATTGCTTCTGTCACCGTTACTCCTTTAGATAACAACAGCATCCGAATCAAAGTCGTTGGCGAGAGGGGTCAACCAGTGGCACGGGTGATTCCTAACGCTGCAGGTCTGATTCTGGGCTTAAAACCCACCTCGGAGATGACTGCTCGCCCGTCTGCACCTGCTCCTACAACACAGGCACCAGGTACGCCCGGAGAACCCTTGCCGCCGACAGGGCAGTCGGTAGAGATACCCGCAGAACCCTTACCGCCTACAGCGCAGCCACCTGGGACACCAGGAGAACCCTTACCGCCTACAGCGCAGCCACCTGGGACGCCCGGAGAACCCTTGCCGCCGACAGCGCAGCCACCTGGGACACCCGGAGAACCCTTGCCGCCGACAGCGCAGCCACCTGGCACGCCACAGGTGGGGAGATCCCCGATTGAAATCGTCGTCACTGCAACACGAACCTCACAAAGAGTGACGAACGTGCCACGCTCTATAACGGTGGTAGACTCAGAAGAAATTCAGCGGGACACAGGGCCATCGAGAAATGTCGGGGAAGCTCTGGCAAATCAGGTTCCCGGTTTTGCGCCGCCCACTCAAACTACGACCACTTATGGACAAACTTTGCGGGGTCGCGACGTTTCCGTTCTGATTGACGGCGTGCCACAAACGACCAATCTTCAATCTTTTGGCAGAGAATTCAGAAACATCGATCCCAGCGCGATCGAGCGTGTTGAAGTAGTGCGGGGGTCTACCGCAATCTACGGCGCTCAGGCTACAGGTGGCGTGATTAATATTATTACTCGTCGCCCAACTGAGGAAAGGCTAACTGCTGTTACTGAAGTGGGCGTCAGTAGCCCTTTAACAAACACAAGAGATGCTTTAGGCTTTAACGCTCAGCAGACGATTTCTGGCCGAAGTGGCAATTTCGATATGACCGGCACTGTCTCGCTCTCTAGAAGTGGAGCTTTTTACGATGCCAAAGGCGATCGCATTCCCTTGTTTGAAATCGGCGGAGATAGCAGCACGCTCTTCAACGTCATGGGCAAAGTCGGGGTAGATTTGGACACCAACCAGCGGCTGCAACTAACGGTCAATCACTATCGCGAAACCCAAGATCCTAATGTGATCCCAGACGTTAGCGTTGACGACCAGGAAGGACGGCAAAAAGCCCGCGCCATCCGAACCGGAGATTTGGATATTGACGGGGAAACACCGGGAAATAAAAGTACACAGATCAACCTAAGTTACACCAACCAAAACCTTTTTGGCAGCACCCTTCAAAGTCAAATCTACTATCGAACGAATTCCAATGTAGGTGTTCCTTCAGATTACCGCACGTCCGACTTCTTTGGGCCGTTTGTCGGTGTTACTCGTTCGCGAGCCGAGAACGAACAGATAGGAGGTAGACTGGCGATCACCACTCCTTTATCCCGTGCCGAAAATCTTCGATTAACTTGGGGTTCTGACTATATTACTGAAGATAGCAGACAGCGTTTCGACCTGTACGACCCGGAGAGATTTGACGCAAGTGGCCGCCGGGTTTACCGGAAAATCTCCGAGCGTCCTTTCGTCCCTCCTTACACTTTCAACAGCCTTGGCTTTTTCGGTCAAATGGAATGGAATATTGACGATATCGTCATTTTAAGTGGTGGGATACGTCACGAACGCCTCGGGTTAAACGTCAATGATTATACGACTTTTAATGAGCGCCAGATCGAAGGAGGCGATCGCAAATTTAACGCCACCCTATTTAATACAGGGGCTGTCTATAAAATTAATGACACCTTCAACATATTTGGCAACTTTTCTCAAGGTTTCTCAGTTCCAGATTTCGGCCGCATCCTCCGCCAACCCCCCGATGATTTTGTCGGAATTGAATCTTCGTTAGAAGTAACTCAACCGCAAAAAGTCAACAGCTACGAAATTGGCATTCGAGGAGGGTGGCAATCCGTGCAAATGTCGCTTGCCGCTTTTTACAATACCTCGGATCTAGGAGTCCGTTTTGAACCAGTTGGCAACACAGGCCGCCTGGAACTACAGCGCGCCCCAGAACGCATTTACGGCTTAGAAGGAACTGTGGATTGGCAACCTGGACGAACATGGTCGATCGGTGGGACTGCTACTTATATTCAAGGCGAATATGAGGATGACAACCGTTACATCGCCATCGATAGCAGCCGAATTCCACCGCTCAAGCTAACAGCTTATGTTCAAAACGAAACTTTGCCGGGATGGAACAATCGGTTACAGTTATTATATTCTGGAAATCGCGATCAAGCCTTCAAAGACGGCTCGGATGGCGGCCCGATTAGCAGCTATCTCACACTGGATTACGTCAGCGCGGTTAAAATTGGATCGGGGCTGCTACAAGTCAAAGTCGAGAATTTATTGAATAATCAATATTTTCCTGTGCTGTCGCAATACTCCGCTGGATTTGGATTGGACAGCTCTAATTATGCAGGGAGAGGTTTGACTCTCAGTGTTAATTACCGCCTTAACTGGTAATTACAGCAGATTGCAGGTTTATGAGGTAGATTCAATATCCCCGTAGGGACACTCCAAGAACCCATTGGTGTCAATTTAAGCTGTTATATCATTTCCGGTTACACCGGAATGATGTTGACTGTTGACGGTTGACTGTTCACTGTCAACAGCCAACCGTCAACAGTGAACTCGAATTTACTATTCCGATGCTAACGGATTTGATATTAGTCTGCCAGTCCTCGCGCCCACCCGCTAGTCCGCCAGGGGTTGAAACCCCTGTCTAATAGCTAAAGTCCTCTCAAGAGGACTAATGAGTCGAAAAGTGTTTTTCTCAGTCCTCATAGCGAGGACTTTAGCTTTGAGACAGGGAATGAATTCCCTGTCGGACTATCGGTTTTACCTTAATGAGAACAGTTAACGGCTTCGAGGAAAATTTCGAGATGAAGTTCCGCAAACTCGCATTCAAACTCCACTTGTATTTGGGGTTGGTAGTAGGAATATTTCTAGCAGCAATTGCTTTAACCGGCAGCTTACTGGTTTTTAGTCCCGAAATCGAGCGGTTCTTCAATCCCCAACTCCTGCAAGTAATTCCTCAAGTCGAACGGATACCGCTGGAAAATGTCCTGCAAATTGTCGAAAAAGCTTATCCGCAAAATCAAGCTCTTAGTATCTTGCTGCCGCGATCAGCGAAGGAAGTTTGCCAAGTTTCGATGCTGTCAAAGAGTGAGGAAATAGTTAACGTTTATGTCAATCCTTACAGCGGAGAAATTAAGGGCGCGCGCCTTAAGAAAGAAACTTTTACAGGTTTTATTTTTACGTTACACGCGGAATTAGCGGCAGGAGAATTCGGTCATCTTGTTGTAGGCATTTGCGGTCTAGTAATGCTAGGACTAACTTTTACTGGCTTGGTATTGTGGACTGGTTGGCGCAATTTGGGTCGCGGATTTTCTATTAATTGGAAAGCTCACTGGCAGCGGACTGTATTTGATTTACATAACGTTTCTGGCATTGTCTCGGTCGCTTTTCTCATACTCATCTCCGCTACAGGGACAGCGATAATTTTTTACGCGCCCGTTGAATCGACTCTGTATTGGCTAACGAATGAAAAGCCACACCCAGCCTTGACTTCTCATCTCCACTCTAGCAGTTCGAGGCAAAATATTGATGAAATATTACACCAAGTTAATACCGTTTGGCCGGAAGCTACAACCACTTTTATTTCTCTGCCTTTGACGCCTGAAGCAATTTTTAAAGTACGTAAAAAATTTCCCAACGAGCCGCACCCAAACGGGGTTAGCACCATTTATATAGACCAATACAGTGGCGAAATATTGCAGGCTGACAGTGTAAATTCAGCTTCTGTAGCAAATCGAATTCTCAACTCACTTTATCCGCTACATATTGGCAGCTATGGCGGAATTTACTTGCGGTTGGTACACGCGATCGCAGGATTAGCAGCGTTTGTACTGTTTGTTACGGGTGTCCTGATGTGGCGGCAGCGGCATTTGGCGAAATTTTACCGCAAGGAGGCGAGACAGCAATATGAAGAATTATCTCCACTTAGCCAGCAATGGCCTTGGTTTTAATGAGAGCGGCGTGGGATTTTATGCGGGTGTCAATCGATTTTAGATTTTAGATTTTAGATTTTAGATTAAAGAATTGAAGCATTGACTTGCGCGAGATAAATTCGGGGGGCAAGTTTCATCGGATACAGGTTTTTTATTTCTGGATCCTGAGTCTGCTTTCGGAATGAATCACGTGGCGGGTATCCTGGATGCTTTCGGTCATTATCCTGCCTAAAAACCCCTATCCTCGGAATTTTAAATCCTATTAATCGCCTATTTCATGCAAAAATTTATTCAACTCTGGCTCGGACAAGCTGCTTCGATGATTGGCAGCGCTATTTCCGCGTTTGCGCTGACTATTTGGATTTGGGAGTCCACCAGTCAAGCGACGGCTTTGGCTTTGTTAAAAGTTATGAACAAGGTGATACATCAATTAGGAAAGTAGCCGCCAGATTTGATGTAAGTAAAGGGTTTTTCTTCACGGGGTGACAACGCCCTCAAAACGTCCGTCTCATCAGGGACATAGCCCTCAAGCCCTCTGAAAAAATGGTAGCTTGTTCCGTCTTATTGCCATTAATTACTCAATCATTTTTTCACAACATTCTATTTCTATTACCCAAGAATGACCATACAATCCCATCCAAAAAATACTATGTCGGCGTATAGTTCGCGGTTCTTCTTTGATGCGCCCCACATATTTTTGAATACCCATTTTTTTAGTTGTCTTGGGAAACAATTTTGGTAAAATGGAGGTGACATTGCATATATAGCAATCCTAAATGATTCAGATACATTTGTAGGGGTAGTGCTACCCCTACTCCCCGTGCCTACCCCCTATCTA
>NZ_JAUBOX010000198.1:0-1297 GCF_036700445.1 Microcoleus sp. T3_B1 | reverse complement strand
CGTAACTATAACGGTCCTAAGGTAGCGAAATTCCTTGTCGGGTAAGTTCCGACCTGCACGAATGGCGTAACGATGGCGGCGCTGTCTCCACCCGAGACTCAGTGAAATTGAAATCGCTGTGAAGATGCAGTGTATCCGCGGCTAGACGGAAAGACCCCGTGAACCTTTACTATAGCTTTGCACTGGACTTTGAATTTGCTTGTGTAGGATAGGTGGGAGGCTTTGAAGCGTGGACGCCAGTTCGCGTGGAGCCATCCTTGAAATACCACCCTGGCAACTTTGAGGTTCTAACTCTGGTCCGTTATCCGGATCGAGGACAGTGTATGGTGGGTAGTTTGACTGGGGCGGTCTCCTCCTAAAGAGTAACGGAGGAGTACGAAGGTGCGCTCAGACCGGTCGGAAATCGGTCGTAGAGTATAAAGGCAAAAGCGCGCTTGACTGCGAGACAGACACGTCGAGCAGGTACGAAAGTAGGTCTTAGTGATCCGGTGGTTCTGTATGGAAGGGCCATCGCTCAACGGATAAAAGGTACTCCGGGGATAACAGGCTGATACCGCCCAAGAGTTCATATCGACGGCGGTGTTTGGCACCTCGATGTCGGCTCATCACATCCTGGGGCTGAAGCCGGTCCCAAGGGTATGGCTGTTCGCCATTTAAAGTGGTACGCGAGCTGGGTTTAGAACGTCGTGAGACAGTTCGGTCCCTATCTGCCGTGGACGTTTGAGATTTGAGAGGGGCTGCTCCTAGTACGAGAGGACCGGAGTGGACGAACCTCTGGTGTTCCGGTTGTCACGCCAGTGGCATTGCCGGGTAGCTACGTTCGGAAGAGATAACCGCTGAAAGCATCTAAGCGGGAAACTTGCCTCAAGATGAGATCTCACTGGAGCCTTGAGCTCCCTGAAGGGCCGTCGAAGACTACGACGTTGATAGGTTGGGTGTGTAAGCGCTGTGAGGCGTTGAGCTAACCAATACTAATTGCCCGTGAGGCTTGACCATATAACACCCAAACAATTTGGCTGTTAGACGGTAAGTCGACAGTAAAACCGAAAATCTGCACGAACACGCAATACCTTGATCACATACCCAATTGGCTGCAGCGGCTAAACCCCGAGGCAGCAACTGAATTGCTTGACGACCATAGAGCGTTGGAACCACCTGATCCCATCCCGAACTCAGTAGTGAAACGACGCATCGCCGATGGTAGTGTGGGGTTTCCCCATGTGAGAGTAGGTCATCGTCAAGCTCCTTTCCCAAACCCCCGACCCGCGCAAGCAGGTCGGGGGTTTGCTTTTGCGCT
>NZ_JAUBOX010000127.1:0-13721 GCF_036700445.1 Microcoleus sp. T3_B1 | reverse complement strand
GGCTGCAATGAATGATGAATACATGATGCTTCTTCTCAAATCCTTTTGTCAAGGCTGATTGAGATGCTCTTACCCTGGGATTTATGGGAACAGCTAACTAAGCAAGCGCAAGAATTAGAAGAGGAGTTAGACAACTTAGAAACTGTAGCTAATTGTCTTAGCGATGAGGCAAAAGTAATCAGGGAAGAGAATAAGGTAGCTGAGGCTTCAGGGGTGGCCAATGCTGAAAACATTACTCTGTCTGAATACCTGAAATTGAAGGACAAGCGGGCTAAGACGAAGGCAGAACTAGACAAGCAGCGTAAATATCAACTGTGGGATACTTATGGAGTGCCTATTACGCCCGAACTAAAACTCAGAGATGATGATGGCTGGTTGCCAAAAATTAGCCTGCATTATTATCTAAGTTATGACCCTGAATTTGTCAGATTGCGAGATAAAAATCACTTGGCTGGACATCAGGAAAGGGGTAAAGGTAAGGTTTGTCCCCAAGATTTGCGCTTATTTACAGCTAGGGTGGAAGCACTTAATAAATTGGGAGTGATGGAGTTCTTAAACCCGGACAAAGAGTTTCGAGGGACTGACGCGCTTGTGATAGCTTTTGCTGAGCGGGTTAAGCTATGTTCTGTTGATGTGAAAGACTTTTTGGGCATCAGCGTCAATCCCAAGGCTAAGCCGATGGAAGTGGTGCAGTATATTTTAAGGGGTAAGCTGGGCTTTACTTTGCGACGGGTTCGCCAAGAAAGGTCTGAGGAACGAGATGCTTTAGGTAGGCCCAAACGCATTAGAGTTTACCAGTTTGAGTTTCCCCAGGATGGCAGGGAGGCGATTTTTGAGGTTTGGCAGCAGCGGGATAAAGAGGCAGTGTCGGCGGAAGGTGCACGAGAGTGTTTAGAAGGGGTTTCTAGTGGCACAGGGTCGGATAATAATATAGGGATATCTGAGGTTGTGCCGCCTCTTGGTTTTCCTCAACAAAATAATGAGGTGGGAACTGTCGGCACAGGGTCGGATAATAATATAGGGATGTCAGAGGGTGTGTTTTCTCAGGATTTGCCTCAACAAAATAATGAGGTGGGAACTGCTGGCACAGGGTCGGATAATAATATAAAGATATCAGAGGGTGTGTCGCCTCTGGATGAGGAATGGGCTCACACTACTCAAGTGTTCGGAGTGGAAGCTGCACCTGGGGAGACATTAACAACTGAAGAGATGGGAATTGTAGCTTCATATCAGGCGATAGAGCCCGAAACTCATGCTATTCCCACTTATGAGGCAAAAGTACCCCAAATGGCACCGTCTGAGCTGAAAGTTGGCTCGGTGGTGAGGTTCTGCGGTGAGGTTCAGAAATATGTCGTTAGAGCTGTTTCTGGGGCTCAGGTAATGGTGAAATCTCTGTTTTCGGGGCAATTCGTCAACACTTACGCACACCGCTTAGAGCTTGCAGAAGGGGGGACAGGTTGACACTCTCAGGACGGGGCTTTAGACCCTATTTTGCCGTAAAATTGTAAATGCCGTCTGGTCGCCCCTATTTTATATTGTTAAATGAATCGCACGATTCCCGAACAAGAATCCCTCACCGTCGAGTTTAAGAGCGATCGCACTCGCCTGCCAGACAAAGACCTGATTGAAACCGTCGTCTGCCTTGCCAATACAGACGGTGGCTCCATTTACCTCGGCGTTGAAGATGACGGTCAAATAACAGGTTTGCACCCTCAACACCAAAACCTGTCCACCTTAGCAGCCATGATTGGCAACCGCACCAACCCCCCAGTCAGCGTACGCGTTACAGCGTTGCTAGAAGCAGGTCAAACCATTGCCTGCATAGAAGTCCCCAAATCAGCTCGCATCGTCGCCACCTCTGACGGACTCCTACAACGCCGCCGCCTGCAAGTAGACGGAACACCCCAATGCGTCCCCTTTTATCCCTACGAATTTGCCACTCGCCAGTCAGACTTAGGCGTTCTCGATTACTCCTCATTACCCGTCACCGGATCGTCTGTCACCGACTTCGACCCCCTGGAACGCGAACGCCTGCGACAATTAATAGAGCGATATGGTGGTGATCGTACTCTCCTATCCTTAACCGATGAAGAACTAGACGGCGCTTTAGGTTTCGTGCGTTCTACGGATGGAATTCGCTTCCCCACCGTCACCGGACTGCTGATTTTAGGACGAGAAAGCGCCCTCCGCGAACACTTACCCACCCACGAAGTCGCCTTTCAAGTCCTCGAAGGCACCCAAGTGCGAGTCAATGACTTTTACCGCACCCCCCTACTAAAACTGTTTGAGCGAGTTATGGAACAGTTTGAGGTGCGCGTTGAAGAAGATGAAGTGCAAATCGGTTTATTTCGCGTCCCCGTTCCCAACTACGATCGCCGCGCCTTTCGCGAAGCCTCAGTCAATGCCCTCATCCACCGAGATTACACTAAATTGGGAGCCGTTCACATCCGCTGGGAAGATTACGGAATTACCATCAGCAACCCAGGGGGTTTTGTTGAAGGTGTCAGTTTGAATAACTTGCTAGTCGTAGAACCCCGACCGAGAAACCCCTTCCTAGCCGATGCCATTAAACGCATCGGACTCGCCGAACGAACTGGGCGCGGTGTAGATTTAATTTATCAGGGGTTATTGCGCTACGGAAGATCCGCCCCTGATTATCGAAGCACAAACTCTCATTCAGTTGCCGTCAGACTGCCAGGGGGGGAAGCCGACTTAGGACTGTTGCGCGTAGTGATTGAAGAGGAAAATCGCCGTCAAAGCCCACTCCCCGTTGACTCTTTAATCGCGATCGGACAATTGCGACAAGAAAGACGGTTAGACACGGCTACTCTCGCCCGTGCCATTCAGCGAGATGAAGCGATCGCCCGCAGCGTGTTAGAACGATTAGTTGAAGCTGGTTTGGTAGAAGCGCGTGGCGTCAAAAAAGGACGCACCTACACCCTTAGCCCCTTAGTTTACCGAGAACTGGGACAATCCGCTGATTACGTTCGGCAAGCTGGCTTTGAACCCATTCAGCAAGAGCAAATGGTGCTTCAATATGTAAGGACTCACGGCAGAATTACCAGAAAAGAAGCTGTGGAACTTTGTCGTATCAGCGAAGACCAAGCTAGTCGCCTGCTGCGGAAGTTGACTGATGCCAACCAGTTGAAATTAGAGGGTCAAGGCCGCGCGTCATATTATGTTGTTTCATAGCGGGAAAACACGCACCGCGCCTTTTAAACGCGCGCCGCGCCTTTTTAAACACGCACCGCGCCTTTTGAACACGCATCTTTAGAGTCTGTGGAGGAAAATAGCGTTCGTTAATTTGGGCATTTAGCCCCTTATTCCAGGGTATTGGTACTATAGTCCCGGTGGGAAGTTGGCGACCTTTGACGCACAAAACAGTACAGATGAATCGGGTACAATACCTTTAATATAGGTACTGTGACCAGGGTAGTACCTATATTAAAAATACTTATATAATAGACCAAAGCGACTCAATGGCTATTACAGTGGTGCTTTTAAATCAATGAAATCTTTTGAACAGACTTTTTTAACCCAGCAACCGATTACCCAAAAACTCCTACAGACAATTCGCTTAATTGGGGAGTACAAAGGTAAACAGGAGTTGTACAAACAACAAGCACCACAAGTGCTAGAAACTTTGCGGCAAACTGCGATTATTCAAAGTACCGAATCTTCTAACCGCATTGAAGGAATTACCGTTCCTCTGGCGCGAATTCGCTTTCTTAGTAACGGAACGCACAGCACCAAGGGATCGTTCAGAACAGGAAATCGCGGGCTATCGGAATGTGCTAAATACAATTCACGCTAGCTATGGTTATATTCCATTTACTCCGAATATTGTTTTGCAGTTTCATCGCGATTTATATCAATTTAGCGTCGGTTTAGGTGGCTGTTGGAAAACAACAGAAAATCTAATTACGGCAACCACAACTGATGGTAGACAAATAGTGCGATTTACTCCTGTTGCCGCCTATGCCACATCTCAGGCTATGGAAGAGTTGCATGAGAAATTTAATCTATTTTCCCGTGAAGGTGAGATTGAACCATTGTTGTTGATTGCTAGTTATGTTCTGGATTTTTTGTGCATTCATCCATTTCTGGATGGTAACGGACGAATGGCAAGATTGCTGACGCTGTTATTGTTGTATCAAGCGGGTTATGAAGTAGGGCAGTTTATTAGTTTAGAACAAATTGTGGAGCGCACCAAAGAAAGCTATTATGATGCCTTGTACCAATCTTCTCAAAATTGGCATGAGGGGAAGCATAGCTTGTTGCCAGGAGTGGGAGTATTTTTTAGGCGTAATGTTACTGGGAGCTTATCGAGAATTTGAGCAGCGGGTTGGGGTGATTGGAGGAGCAAAAGGAACGAAAACGGCAATGGTTTTACAGGCAATTGAGAGTTTGCCGCATCGAGTTTTCGATGCGAGAGTTACAGCAACGTTGTCCGGTGGTTTCTGTGGATTTAATTCGTCGCATTTTGCGTCAAGAACGGGATGAGGGAAGGATTAAATGTGTGGGACGGGGAGTGGATGCGCGGTGGCGAAAGTTATAGACAATTTAGTGGCCGACTTGCCAAAAGCTTTACAAGAGATGAAGGGTTTCTCATCTCATATGTCTCTTGTATATGAGAAGTTTTGCGGAATCTTACCCGAACGAGCAATTTGTGCAACAACCTGTTGCACAAATTGCTTTACAATAAACAGCCATTATTGATTAAGCCTGGTTTATTGCTGTGAGCCAACACCCTGTCTGGACGCAAATCCGTCGATCGCACCAGCCACGAGAGCTAGTATCATATAGCACATGGTACTAGAAAAGAAGCTCAAACTCATCCGTGATGTCGAAACGGGTATCATTGCTCATCAGGTCTGCTGCGTTGGGGTACTTCACACTGGTTTGGGCTCTTCAATTGCAGCGAAGTGGCCGGTGGTTGAGTTGGAGTATCGGCGCTTCTGTGGCCCCGATGCAGGTCGAAAGCGTTTTGTTCTCGGTAAAGTCCAAATGGTTCGGGTTAGCTCCACTCCTGAGTTATGGGTGTGCAGTATGGCGGGTCAAAACCTTCACGGCAGTAAGAAACGCTATACCGATTACGATGCCTTGGCGCTCTGTTTATCTAAACTCCACCACAAATCCCTGGAATTGGAACTAACTCCTTTCCTTCCCTACAAGCTTGGATGGTCTGGGGGACGGGGCGAATGGAGCGTTGTCCGCCCCCTCATCGAACAGCACTGCCCCAATGCCGTTATCTGCATTGATTGACCTGCATTCACGGGGACACAAGAGTGCGTGAATGCAGGCCGCCGTTAACTATAAAGAAACACGCACCGCGCCTTTTAAACACGCACTCCCCATAAAAGAAACACGCGCCGCGCCTTTTAAACACGCATCTATAGAGTCTGTGGAGGAAAATTGGGTGGTCTCGGCGCGAGCTCATCTCCGCTCACTTGCTCATTTTAAGAATTTACATTAATAATTTACTAAAATTAGCTTTTTAGCTTTTTATTCACAATAACAAATAAAAATTACTAAATTTAGCTTTTTATTGAATTAAATATTGACTAATTTCGTTTTTTAGAGGACGATCTATATAGAAAACCCCATCCCATGTCCCTAAAGCCATGATTGCAGTCGCCATCGCGTCCCTGTCCGGGGGGCAGGGCAAGACAACCGCATCTCTATTCCTGAGCCGCCTCCTAGCGAGCCGGGGCTATCCCACACTGGCTATCGACGCCGACCCCCAACACAACCTGACCACCTACCTGGGGCTAGAACTGCAACCCAACCAGCCCACCTTGCTGGAAGTTCTCAAAAAATCCGTGCCCATCGAAGACGGCATCTATCCAGTCGAAGGTAGCGACAACTTGTTTCTAATTCCCTCCGACGACGGCCTTGACGCCGCCGCCGACTACCTATCCAGCAGCGGCGTCGGCGCTACCCTGTTGCTGCGCCGCCTCGAACCAGTTGCCGAAGCCTTTAAATTTTGTATCATTGACGCACCCCCGCAGCGCTCGCAGATTTGCTTAACCGCAATCGGTGCCGCCGACACCGTAATCGTACCCGCCGAAGCTTCCGTCAAAGGCTACGGTTCCCTAGTGCGGACACTCGACTTGCTCAACTCCATGAGAGATGTCAAAGCAACCAACGCTACCGTACTAGGAGTGCTGCCCTTCCGCGACCGCTGGATTGGCAACACTCAAACCCTAGAGAGCCGCCTTGCCGTAGAAGGAATGAAAGACGAAGTTGAAAACGAATTAATTCTCCCTTCAATCCGAGAATCCGAACAGTACAAAAAAGCCATTAACAAACGCCAAACTCTCAGTGAATTAGGACATCCCGACTTAGAATATCCCTTTGAAATTCTGCTCGCCAAAATCGAGTCTCTTTTACAACAAAAAGTACAATGAGTGACAGCATCCTCGACCAAATTCGCTCCAACCGCAAGCGAACAGTTGTTCCAAGCCGAGAAGATACTTTAATCGCCCCCAAACAGGAGAGCGAACAAATTACCCAACAGTCAACTCCGGCGAAGGAACCTTCAAAAGAAACCACGGGTGACAATTCAACCTTAGAAGAGTTAAAAGCCGAACTCGCGAAAATTCCGCCGACTCGCCGCCATTCTGCCGTTGTTTTAGATGCAGAAATAGATGCTAACTTGACGAGATTTTGCAAAGAAAAAGGAGTGACTGTAGAAGTATTTTTAGAAGCTGCATGGCTGCAAGCAGTAGCTTCATCCGAGCTGATGGAAAAAATCTTGGTAGAAGCTAAGTGCCGCTACGATTCAAGAAAACTTGCTGGAAAGCTGAGGCGGCTGATCACAATGCTATCCGGGCGCTGATAGGGAGAGGCTACTGCCATTAAACAGTTAACAGTTGATAGTTGATAGTTGATAGTTGATATAGCAATCCTAAGTGATTTTCTAAATCAGTAAAATCTGAAAGTCTTGCTATACAACAAGTCTAGGAAGACAAGAGGGCGTTGTGTTGTGAGACCAGATCGGATTGCTATAGTTGTCCACACTGTTAAAAGAACGAGTGGAAAGGCACGCAATCAAAAAGGCCATGAGTGGTTTAATTACTGCGATGAAATAACGAACATTTCTCGCAAGTTATTTAACACGGCGCTGAAGTTTGAGGATTTGTGCGAAGTGAGGATTGTCCCCAAAACGGGATGTTATGTTGTTGAAGTAGTTTACTCTGAACCTGACAACAGCCAATTCTTCTGTAGCTTAAACCCAGAATTAGCGGAGGCTATTGATAAAGGAACTATAAGTTTCATCAGAGTCCTAGATGTCAGTCTTGTCCACCTTTTATAGTGCGTCAGCACTTAACGGGAGAGAACGTCACAAAGCCCTAAAATTCCAAATGCTGCACGGCCCGCCGCTTAGTTTCCTCCCCACGCCTGTCATATTTGGCCGTAGTTACCGGAGAAGCATGACCCGCCAACTTTTGCACCGTCACAATATCCACCCCAGCATCGAGGAGGTCCGAGCAAAACGTGCGCCGGAAATCGTGGGGACTAAAAGACTCCACCCCAGCGAGAAACGCCCGCCGCTGCACAATCTTCAACACACCATCCTCCGTCATGCGCCGGCGCTGAATTTCTCCCCCTTTCCGAATCGGGTACAACAGAGGGCCGGTCGCCTCCCCCCTCAAATCGAGCCACTGGGACACCAAAACGCAAGCAGACTCCGGGAGATAAACCGTCCTGTCTTTCTTGCCCTTACCCTCTCGGACGAACAGCGCTCCCGTGGATAGATTGAAATCTCGCTTCAAGAGATTGACCGCTTCAGAGCGACGGATGCCGCCCCCTCGCAAGATAGCAATCAGCGCCGAGTCCCTAACATCAATAGGGGTCTTACCAGAGCAACTTTGCATCAATGCAGCAATCTCACAGAGCGTTAGCGCGCGCCCCCTAACTTTTCCCGATTGCTTGATACTCCTGACATCCACCGCTTTACTGTAATCTATTGGGTCGATTAAATCCAACCGCAGAGCTTCCTTCAACACCCGTCGCAGGGCGCACAGCATTTGGTTCACCGTCGCCGGGGCGTACTTTTTCTCCATAGCCGAGCGCAGAGCCGCCGTATGTCTGTAGCGCAATGCCGCCCAATTCAAAGTCATTGCGTCACACTCCCCACCTGTCAGCATCCGGGCCATGATATTGAGCCCTTCTCTCATGGTTGCCTTTGACCGCTCGCTACCCAAACTGTCGAGGTACACTGCTGCCGGGTGCTGAGTCAGGGGTACCGGACAGGGCAGATTCAAGGTTTCGGGCTGTTGCTCTTCAATTCGGTTGGGCATTTACTCTTTCAAAGTGCCGTTATAAATACTAATTTAGACTAATTTAGACTTGTCTTTATCCAAAATTTACCTTTTAAAAGAGTCGCCCTCAGCAGCACCTGGAGGTTGGTTCTCCCCGCCTGGCAGAGGCTATTAACAAGCAATATTGTTACAATTCTTCATCTAGCGGGTGCATCTTCAAACCTGCATTGAGGAGATTAGCCGCCTGAGCACAGATCGCACCGAAGAGGAATCGCTCAGGCAGCAGCTTCAACAAACTCAAGAAGAACTCAAGCAAACTCAAGAGCAACTAGCAACTGCCAACCAGAAACTCGCAGCAGCCGAACAGCAATTAGCAGATGTTGCTGGCGATCAGGAGGAAGTGGAAAAACTCAAGACACAGGTTGAGACGCTTACCGCCGATCGAGCGGCCGATCGAGAGCAATTCGCGGCAGAACTCGCTAGCAAGTGCGAAGAACTCGATCGCACGCGGGAAGAATTCGATCGCAAGTCCGAAGAACTAGAAAAACTTAAACGGAATCCAACACCAGCGATCGAGCTTTCGGAGCCAGCCGACTTGCTCAATCAATTGAAAGCCTTGCACCCAAAATCGAAGGCTACTTTAGGGGATGTTGAGGTGCTGGTTGAGATAATTGAAGAGTCCTGAGACACACATCCCACGGACATTAGGAATTGATACCCCGGTTCATATCGGGGTTTTTCTGGGTTCGCTTATCCGATCGCCTGATCGCCAGAGTTAATTCAAACGCTGAACGAATATTCTACATCTCTTGAAGTATCTTGATCGGTTTTTGTTGAGGAGACTTTATGGATTTACCGGGCGTCATCTCGACCGACACCTGGAGTCAGACGCCCAAAAGCAATTTCAACACCAAGAAGCGCTAGCAGCATAAGGCTCCCAGCGCTTCTTTTTGGTATACAATAAATTTTGTTTGTTGTCGTGAGTCCGCCAAGATGCACGACAACGTTTGTTTGAGGTAGAACTCAATTAGTCGGTCTCCTAAAAAGAGTGCCGGCTACCCTTATCATGCCACACCTTGTAAGAAAAATAAAGCGCCATTTTTGCGTTGCTTTGCCGATTAATGCTATCGGTAACGGTTCGATCGCACGTTCACAGAATTCTGACACTACCCATAGCTTCGCAAACTCTTCAAACCTAAGCTGTAACTCAATTGTACCAGGTTTAGGTAATTTTGAAAAAGTTTGGAGGGATTTAATTAATTTTAGGCAAGTTTCTGCACTTACCTTTGGAGCAATTGGGGGTGTGGCATGAGTGCGCCAAATTCTTTTACACGATCAAAAGGGAATTGCCCAGTTTGCAACGGCGCAAGAAAAGATTGTCGGATGAACGGCAACCTTTATTTCTGCCGCACGGACAGTTCAAATTCTGCCTTCATCTTAAAAAGTCACGACAAGATTGGCTTCGGCATCTATATAGAAAAAGCTTTAGAGGAGGAACAAGATGCTGAAAAATTAGCAGAATACAAACGCCAGCGAGAGGTCGCCAGAAAGCTCAGACTTGAGCGAGAAACTAAAGACAGGGCCCAACTGCTATCTGTTACCGATCGCGACCAAGAAATCAGAAAAATACTAGGACAACTAACGCTCAACTCCAACCACAGAGAAGATTTGAAGCGACGGGGGTTGTCAGACGAACAGATAGAGGCTGGAATGTTTCGCAGCGTCAGTCCCTACCAAAAATTGCAAACTGCTGTGAGTTCAAATCTTGCCGGAGTCTCGATCGACACTAACGGCAGATCGCTCACAAACACCGAATCCGGTTATATTTGCCCAGTCTGGTCTAGTAACGGGCTAATGATTGGCTGGCAATTGAGACTGGATAATACAGAGGATAACGGCAAGTACAAATGGCCTACAAGCAGATGGAGGAAGCGCCCCAACGGCCCCACCTCTCACTTGCAGAACGGGGAAATGCCTATCACAGTGTGCCGACCCACAGTAATAGATCCCAGTTTCACATCGATCGGACTTGCCGAAGGAATTCTCAAACCTTGGATTGCAGCCCAACTCAGCGGTCAGTTTTTCCTGGGAGCCGCCGGAGGACTGTTTGCCAGTAGCCCTAAAACTTTTAAGGAGGAGCTCGACAAACTTTCAGCCGAACTCGGCACAAACCTGATAATTTTGTATGTCGATGCGGGTTCTCCGGGAAATAAAGACGTGATGCGGGAGTACGCGAAAACTCACAAGTTAATCACAAGCTGGGGATATGAACTGCGGATCGGCTGGTGGGGACAAGTAGAAAAATCTGATATCAGTGGCATTGACGATCTGTTGGCTGCCGGGGAAGCCGAGAGGAAGATTGAGTTATTTTGGGAGGATTTTGAAGCATTCAGTGCAGGCAAAGCAGCCAAAGCTTTAAAAATCTATGAAGGGCTGCTCAATCGAAAATATCCCAAGCCACTGAAGGCGAGCTCCGTTTTGACAAGTGATCGAAAAGTTAATGATGCCACACTTTACTATCCAGGCGAACGCTTGGCAATATGGCAAAAAAATGCTGCTGCGAGCAAGTTCATTATTGACAGCAGTGGCACTGGTACAGGGAAGAGTTACGACACAGGACTTTGCTTAAGAGCGGACTTTGATTGCGATCGCATTATCTACATCAGCAAAGACCACCGGAACGCGAGCACGCCATCGTTGCAAAGCTGGGAAGACTTGGAATCCCGCCACAAAGGACTAACGATCGATAATCTAGGCAACTGGCGACGGGCAAAAGCTGATGATCGTATTGAAGCTGCTGCTAGTTGTGATCGTACAGAGTTAAGCGCCGTACTGCGAGAAAAAAACATATCCGGCAGCGATACCGCCGGCCTGATGTGCCCAACCTGCCCGCACTTTGAGGGCTGCCGTGCCGGGGAAAAGTTTGGTTTTTTAAAGGCACGGAGCCAGGCATTGAAAGCTGAGAGACTTAGAGTTCATCCCGACTCATTACCGCCGACCGACTCCTTTGGCTATGCAGCCGAGGGTAAAACCAAAGGCACAGTCCTGGTTTGGGAAGAGTGGAGTGAATCGCTGAAGTACGGCAAAAATATCACCGTTGAAGAAGGTGACATCACTCACATTATGTTCCTACTTTTATCTGCTGACACCGAAGCCTTCGGATTGACCGACCTGTTAGTAAAACTATGCGAGCTTGTCTCTGGCAAGCATCAAATCCCAAGGTGGGGTTTGCCACACGACAGTCTGCTAGAAATCTTGTTGCCCCTTATAAAAGGGAATATTGATGTTGATGCGATCGCCGAAGTAACGAACCCAAACGACCAGGTACAGGCAATTCTGCACGGGCTAGGGGAACACGGCGTGTCCCTCCAAGACTTGCCTGCTAACTTAAGAAAAAGCTTCACCTCGTCTGATGCCGATTTAGCGGATAAAGCCCAGAAGGTAGCCAAACAGTGGCTGCGGTCTTTCTTGCAGGTAATTACTGGCAATCATCCGGGCTACCTAAATTTAAATAGGGGAGTGCTGTCTATCACAGTTGCCGATAGGCGACTGATTGAAATTGCCCATGCCGCCAAGGCAAATATTTTCCTTGATGCTACCGGTTCACCAAAGAAATTGGCTTTGATGCTGGGAATTGAAAATGAGGGCATCTCGCACATCCAGCAAGCGACATCCAAAAAGGCAGAACTCATTATCAAGCAAATAGTGGATCACGGTCGGCTGGGGATATCGCGAGGGGCTGAGCAAGTTCGCGCGATCGAAGCAATAGTCGCAGCCATTCGGCAGGAAGATCCGGCGGCGGCAGTGATTGATTTTAAAAAATTTACCACTACCGACAGCCAAGCCAAAAACCTAGATTTGAAATGGTTTAGTGAATCGCGCGGCTCAAATTTGGCTCAAGAAGCAAAAACTCTGATTTTGGTTGGAACACCCTGTCGCCCCATCGCCACACTGGCAGCAGAATTTACCTTACTCTACGGGCGATCGCCGAATATCACAAGCCAAGAAACAACTCGGCAGATGATTTTAAGCCGTCCAGCACCTAAAGGGGAGCCGGACATTATTACCTCTAATGAGTCTGTAGATCTAGAATTTCGCGACTATATACACCAAGACATTCATGCCAACATCGATCAGGCAATGGGTCGTCTGCGGGCGAACAGACGCGCTGGAGAGACACTAACAATCTACTTCATCAGTAACTTTGTTCTCGATCTGCCAGTGGAGCTTGTACGGGCCGTTGACATCTGCCTAGAAGCTGCTACACCTATGCAAAAGCTTGAACTGGCGATCGCTCGGTTTGCCCAAGAAGCAATGGGCAAAAATTGCAAGCTGACTTTGACCGCAATCGCAGATTTCTGCAAAGTTAGCAAACAAAGGCTGAGCCAGTTTATCCGGGAGTTGGGGTACGCCACGGCTGAGCAATTTAAAAAACGTCTAGTTTTGCTATTAGAATCCCATAGCAAAACTAGACAAAATTCCCAGGGATATATTCCGTTAGCCGCAGAAAAACAGATTGATTTGTGGGCTGCTCAAATTGGATCTTTGCCCAAATCAGTAATTTTTGCCCTGCTGGAGGGGGCGAGTAAGACGCTTGCCCCGCCACAGCCGGAACCCGCAGGCAGAACGGGCTGGGCGAGCGTGGCGGGTACTGTTTCCCAAGTTGCGATTGCGATCGATGCAGAGCCAGAGGCCGAAAGTCCGAGCGCCCAAAAAGCTTGGGGTTGGTTCCAGCGAAAGCTTGGGGAGTGGATTAAATGCCGGGTGCTGGAGTTTGTTGAGGGTCGCTACCTCTTAGAAGCTAAATCAATGGTTGATTCGGGGATGGTACAGTTCCGAGCTTATCCCGATGATTTGAGATGGGAGGCTCCAATATGCTAGATGCTGCTACCCATATCGAATGCCTTGGCTTTATCCGCGCCACCATTGCCAGCAACGATCGACAAACAGCCCTGGACATCAAAAATGTTTTAGCCGACGTTTGCCAATAGGGCCACGCCGATCGAGCGCAAATTTGGGCTGCACTGACCAAATCCGAAAAACAGCAATTCCAAGATTTGCTAATTCCGATCGCCCACCACTTCGCCACCAGAATCAAACAGGCGATCGGGTGGAGTTCGCCAGGGATTGCGCTAGGTATTGATTGCGATTTGGAGGACGCGATCGACCGTGGTGAAGTGGTGGCGGCGGATGTGGTGGCGGTTGTGGGCGATCGGCACTTCCTAGAGTTTCAGGAATTGGTGGCACGCTGCCCTCGATGGTTTCCTGACTCCGACTTTTACCTGCCTCTCTGCACCACGTCGTTTCAACAAAATACTTGAGTTACCCCCCGATCAGCTTGATGCGGTAACTCTATCGAAGCCGCCACCAAAAAAATTAAGCTGTTGTACCTTTAAATAGGGTATAATAAAAAAGGAGTTTAGTCAATCTCTACAAAAATGCCAGCTAAAAACC